>JAQBOY010000321.1 GCA_028287805.1 Mucilaginibacter sp. | reverse complement strand
ATACGTCGCTATCCAGCCTTTCAAATATTTGTTGTGCTACATCGCCACCTATCCCGGCATTAAATACGGTAATGCGCCTGCCCGGGTAGTGTGTTAAATAATACAGCCAAATGTAAGAATGGTAATGGCCACCATCAGTAATACTGTTACCTGTAAATACCACCCGGTCGCCTTGTTGAAAAGGTTGAACTTTTTGCGCCCTTACAATTCCGGGTAGGCAAAAAAATAAATATAAGGCAAACCAACTTAGTTTCATCACACAAATCTATAAAAGCTAAATTGATTTAGCTAAAGATTTGAATTTTAATATTTTTACAATTTGTAATCATTTTTTTATATAAAGCATTTATACCGCTACCATAGGATAAAGAGGGCATTTAATGGAAAAGCAGGGCATTTCGTCTTTTTCCGAATTGCCCTGCTTTTATCGGAGGCTATGACTATAGCAATCCTACCAGGGGCGTAATCTTAAATTTAAACTGATAATATTGATAGGGTAAAAGGTATTGATTTAACGGCAACCGTCCCCAACTGTTCACGCTGCCTACACCCATTTGTTTAAAGTCAATATCTAATTGCGTTTGGGGGCGCGGTTTCAGTTCGCCTGAATGCCGCTGATGTTTTTCATCACCATCATCAAGATCCGCGTCGAAAAAATGCATGGCACTCATACTAAGCGGAACATCGGACTGTATCATAATCCCTTTATTTGTGGTGGCATTGGTTAATTTATACCAGCGGATATCTGTTTTTGTTCCGGTCTCCTGCGGACGTACATAGGCGTGGAACTGCTGGCTAACTGTTTGTTTATAAATTCCCAGATCAGCTGCAGTATTTCTGTCCTGATAGTTTTCCTGCGGACCCCGGCCATAATATGCAATAGATTCAAAGCCTTCGGGCAAAATCCATTGCATACCAAACTTTAACAGCATGCTTACTTTTCGTGTAGCATCGGGTATTAATTCCTGGCTTACCAACATTTCTCCTGAACCATTAATAGTATAGGTAATATTGAGCTTGGCGTATACTTCTGATAAGTCATAACTCGTGGTTATTAAAACCAGGTCCTTGTCCTGTTTGGTTGAGAAACTTGATAGCTTTAGGTTTGCTGCGGCTTCCTTCCAAGGTTTCAAAGTAAGTTGCAGCCTCGCTCCCATATCATTATCTGTAGGGCTCCGCCAAAAGTTAGGACGAAGGCTAAATCCATTAGCCAATAAATTTTGATTGTTAACAACGTATTTGGCTAACAATCCTGTTTTTTTATCGAAACTAATTGTCATATTGGATGAGTGTATATCATAAAACAAACCATCAGTTGACACCGCTACTTTTGTAGTGGAAGTAATATCCGGCTTATTGGTATAAGTGCCGGATATGGGTAATTGCTCTTCCGCTATATGATGACTTGCCGGAATAAGGTGGGCCTCTTGCTTTTGCAGATAGGATAAGTTAAGCAAAACTTCTCCCGTTTGCGGAATATTGAGCGGCAGAATAACCTGGCCGGTTTGCTGGGGCTGTATTTGAATAGCCGCAACCTCTCCTGATTGTATAACAGTTCCGTTCTGTACAAGTTGCCAAACCAATTTTACATCTGAAAGATCTTTGAAAAAATTCTCATTAAATATTTCAACAGTATTATTTCCCTTCCACTTGCTATGAATATTCTGATAAACCTTTTTCATTTCCCATGCTTCCGGATCAGGGTTCCGGTTTGATTGGAATACCCCATCACTCATTGAATTATTGTCACTTGGTACATCAGGCGGGCCAAAGTCGCCACCGTAGGCGAAAATAGTATCACCTTTCGCTGTAATCTTTCGTATTCCCTGATCAACAAAATCCCAGATAAAGCCTCCTTGAAAAGCATGCCTGTTATTTCTGATAATATCCCAGTAATCTTTAAAGTTACCCAGGGAATTACCCATTGAATGAGCATATTCACACATAATAAAAGGCTTATCCGGCTTAGGGTTGTTCTTTGCGTAATCCACCATATTTTCGGGTGTTGGATACATTGGATTGATAATATCAGTGTTCCACTGGGTTGTAAAAGTTGTATTATTGGCCACACCTTGTTCATATTGTATTGGCCTGGTTGTGTCCCTGGCCTTAAGCCATAAATAGCATTCATAAAAATTATACCCGTTGCCTGCTTCGTTACCCAAACTCCAGGTAATAATACTGGGATGATTTTTATCGCGTTCCACCATGCGCTGTAGCCGTAACATATGCGCCTGTTTCCACGATGGCTTATTGGCAAGAGTTTTAGTAATGTCATATCCTATACCATGAGATTCTATATTAGCCTCATCAACCACATATATTCCGTATTGATCACACAGTTCATACCAATATTCATCATTAGGATAATGACAGGTTCTAACAGCGTTAATATTAAACTTTTTCATAAGTTTAATATCGCCCAACATAGCTTCTTTTGATATGGTTTGCCCTGTTATCGGATCTGTTTCATGGCGGTTAACTCCTTTAATTAACACAGGCTGGCCGTTTACCAGTAAATGACCGTCTTTTATTTCTATCCTTCTGAACCCTGCTTTTTGTGGGATCACTTCCACCAATTTGCCGTCTTTACCGCTAAGCTTTATCAGCACATGGTATAGATTGGGCGTCTCTGCCGTCCAAAGGTTCGGATTGGCTACCGGAATATTAATAGTTTTTGATGTTTGATTTGAAAATAACGCGTTGCCTTTTGCAATAAGCCGCCCAGCATCATCACTTATCTCAATGGCTGCGTTGGCTGCGCCCGCTTTGTTTAATTTAAGCGTTACCTCAAGCCCGGCATTTTTATAATGCTCATCTAAATGAGCATTTAACTGCACATCGTTAATATGCAGGGGTTGGCGTGCAACCAGGTAGCAATCGCGCATAATACCACCCAAACGCCAAAAGTCCTGGCCTTCCAGATAAGTGCCATCGCTCCAGCGCATCACTTTCAATACAATCAGGTTTTTACCGGGTTTTATATACGGAGTAATATTAAATTCTGATGCCAGTTTGCTGTCTTCGCCATAGCCGGTATACTTACCGTTTACCCATACTTGTATATTTGATTTGGCTGAGCCGATATGTAAAACGATTTCCTTGCCTTTCCAACCTTCGCCTATGGTTATTTCTCTGCGGTAAACACCGGTAGGGTCAAAACTTAATGGGACCAGCGGCGGATTGGGTTTCATTTTATTTTGAAACTCATAGCCAATGTTAACAAAAATTGGGTAACCATATCCGTTTACCTCCCAGGTTGCCGGAATTTTAAAGCTATCCCAATTATGATCGTCAAACAATACACTTTGATAATCCTCAGGCAGATCGGCAGGCTTCTCTACCCACTTAAATTTCCATGCGCCATTCAGGCTCAAATAGTTTGACGATTTTTGCCAGTCATTTTCCGCCGCCTGTTTTGCCGATTCATATACATTATACGATGCGTGCATAGGCAGCCGGTTTTCTTCGCTCCTGGTCTCGTCTAACCACATGGGTTTTTGGGCCATAGTGGAATAAAAAAACAGTGCATAAATCAGTGTAACAACCAGTCGTTTCATTTTATCAGCTGTAAATAAAGTTTAATTATTAATGATGCTTAACATAATTACAGTTAACTGCCGCAGGATAGATACGCTAAAATAATAAAACTTAGCCATTACATATCCGTCCAATTATATCGCATTACCAATATTTAGCAAAGGCCTGATTATATTAAACCCGTAAAAACACCTGTTTCAAATATTTGCTCAACTATTTCAGTTTATATTATTACCAGCTATCCGTTCTGAAGGGCGCCACCGGTAGCCCTTCGGTATTATAAACATCTCCGGTTACCCAATCTTTAAAAGCGTATCTGACTGCTACGGGGACCTTTATCTTATCACTTTCAACCATAATTCCATTACCCGAAATTCTTGCTTTGGCAGGATAGAATACTTTATCGTCTCCGGCTATTTCAAAAGCTAACAATTCTTTGCCAAAAGAGGTAAGCCCATTAGGGGTATAATTAAAACTGATATAAGCACTGTTACCGGTTATCTTCATGGATTTATAAACGGGGCTTTGAAAATTTAATCCTTTTTTTCCGTAGGTATTTGCCAGCGCCCAATAAGCCAGCCGCTTACTAACCGGCAATTTGTCTGGCGGATGAATTGCTTTTTCACTGCCCACATCCATTGTCACTACCATACCCGAGTTAGGGATCTCACCCAAAGCTTTTTGTTGCGCCTCCCGTAAATAGGCGGCCAGGCCCTGTTTATCTTTCAAAGTGTAAGTGTAGGGTGCTATTTGTACATAATAAAACGGCCATTCACCCATTTGCCATATTTTCCGCCATTCTTTAACCATAGCTGCCATCAGCTTGTCGTATAGCTGGTAGTTAATTCGGTTTTGTTCGCCCTGGTACCATATCACCCCTTTAATGCCATAACCCACAAACGGGTTGATCATGGCATTAAATAACACTGTTGGATCGTTTTTGTTGATCTTAGCTGTATCGGCTGCTATTTTTATTTCCGGAAATTCCTTTAAACTGGATTGATCCATCCATGCCTCTATCATAGTACCACCCCATACTGACATGATTACGCCCACAGGAACTTTTAATTTTTCCTGCAATAATTTAGCATACATGTAACCAACCGCACTAAAGTCTTTAACACTCTGCGCATTGGCTTCTTCCCAGGGAGTGGCTTTGCAATCGCTTTGCGGCGAGCGGGTTAACGCTCTTTCCAGGCGAAACAAACGGATACTTGAATTTTCGGCATCCATCAGGATATCGCTGCTGTTTAATATAGGCTGGTTGCCGAATCCTTTAACCGGCATTTCCATATTGGATTGTCCTGAGCAGACCCACACCTCGCCAATCAGTATGTTTTTTAACAGTAAAGTTTCACCATCATTAAGACTGATCTGGTAAGGCCCTCCGGCTTTGGGTGTTTGAACTAATACCCGCCATGAACTATCTTTTTTAGCCCAAACAGTATATAGTTTATGATTCCACGAAGTAATAACAGTAATTTTTGCATTTGCCTTAGCCTTTCCCCACAATGGAACCTGTGTATTTTGCTGCAGTACCATATTATTATCAATTATGGCCGGGAGAACTATTTTGGCAAATGAGCTGCCCGATAATAGTATTAAGCAGCAAATGATTAAGTTAATTCGTTTCATATTTAATAACCAAATGTTTGTATCATATTCAAATTTTTCCCTACCTCGCTTTGTGGTATAGGTATCAAATAGTATTTATCGCTCCATACACGTGTGCTTGTTCTGGTACGAACGTAATAAGCCGGATCGTTGATGTTTTTTCCAACAAACACGTTCATGCCGGTAAAATCGCCGCTTTGCCTACCCTCTGGTTGATCCACTATTTTCCACCTTCTTACATCAAAAAAGCGATGCCCCTCATAAGCTAACTCAATCAGTCTTTCTCTCTGAATTGCGGTTCTCATGGCTGCCTGATTCGACCCGGAAGCTAACGGGGGTATACCGCCGCGCACACGAATGGCATTCAGATAAGCTAATATATCCGTATGGCCTGGGTTTGATTCATTTAATGCTTCAACATAATTTAAATAAAGTTCAGCCAGCCTGATATACATGGCCGGGCGCACAACATTACCGGCATTGCTTTGAAGATTCCTGCTTGGATTAGTATTTTTACGTACCAGGTAGCCTGTTTTAGGATACATGGTTTGACTTCCGTTGGCATTGCCCGAATTCCCTGTAGGCCAAAACTCTACACTGGTAAGCCCTGTTTTTGCCACAAAGGGAACAGTAGAACCATTAAAGGTTACGCTGGTATAAAATCGGGGTTCTCTGTTTATGTACATATTGGATGTGCCTGTAACATAAAAACCCGATTTTGCAGTGCTTGTAAATCCGGCTTCGGTATAGGTACTGCCAGTTTCTTCAATACGTTTGCCGTTTGCCATTCTATATTTATCTACCATTTCCTGGGGGAGCGAAAGTACGGCATTTGTTGTTGTTCCGTTTGCGGCACGGGGTGCCGCATCTGCTTCCCAGGCCTGGTAGGCGGTAACTGTTCTTAACCAGATTCCTTCATCACTCCAACCGGTTAAAAATAGGTTTCTGCAAGAATTTACTGCTGCTAAAAAAGGATCAGCATTAGTTTCCTTATATAGTTTCCTGCCGTTGGCCGCCGCATGATCAATGGCAGTTTTAGCAGCCTGTGCTGCCTTTACCCATTTGTTGGGGTCTGCTACCTGATTCATCAACTGCTTTCCGTCTTTGTTTTTAAAACCGCTAAAGTAGGGATTGCCATTAAAAAGCGGACTTGCATCGTACAAAAGCACTTCGCTTTTTACTGCATCCACAATCAGTTTATCAATTCTGCCTGTTTGCGAAAGATCTACTGCACCCGATGCAGCCACAAGATGCTGCTCAGGCACCAAATCTCTTGCGGCATCCATTTCAGATAAGATATAGCTAACGCATTCACTCCAGGAATTTCTGGGCTGCTGAAAATTATCATCTACACCGGCTACCTTATCCCCAACTAATACTACCGGGCCGTACATTCTAATCAGCAGCCAATAATAATATGCCCTCAAAAAACGTGCTTCGCCTGTATATTGCTTAATAAGCTCTGCACCGTCCGGCTCATTTAACAAAGTGGATTTGCTATTGTTGATATTGGCCATAAATATATTGGCCAGCCTGATGGCTTGATAATAATTGCTATATCCACCAAATGTATTTTGGCTGGTTAGGTTACCGGATGCAATTGTAGATGGCGATGCAAGTTCCAGCTCATCGCATGATGTAGCAAAGCCCCGGGCGGTTACATCCCCGGCACCCCATACATCAGGCAAGCGGTTATAAACTCCCGATAACCAGTTTTCGGCCTCCAACTTATTACTAAAAACCATATCAATGGTTTGAAGATCCTTTGGAGCAGCGTCAAAATATCCCTTTTTGCAACCTGTTGGTAACAGTGTAGCACCTGTTAACAGTATGGTTGCGATTTGAATTTTATATTTAGTTATGTACTGTTTCATGACTTTGTTTTTATTATATTAAAAAGTTACCCTTGCACCAATATTGTATGCTTTTATGTTTGGATACGATTCGCCCCGACTGTAATTAGTTGAGCTCGTACCGGTATCATTCAGTTCAGGATCCCAGAATTTCCATTTTGATAGCGTAATCAGATTGGTTCCGTTCATAAATACCCGAAGATTTTTAATTCCATAACGCTTCATAGAAGACTGATTTAAAGTATATCCAAATTCAGCACTTTTTAGCCTGATGAAATCTGCAGGTTTTAGCCACCAGGTACTGTTAAGGTAGTTAGAGTTAGGGTCCTGGTTACTATTCAGCCTTGGATAAAATGCATTTGGGTTAGGGTTGCTTTCTGTCCACCGGTCGGCCACCATAGTCATCAAAGCACTGCTGATTGACCCTGCCGCAAATGGCTGTGTTCCATCCCCCAGTCCATAATTCAGGTAAACCTTGCCCGTGCCTTGTATAAAAGCGCCAATATCAAATCCTTTGTAGCCAAATGCAAGGTTAACACCATACATAATTTTAGGCGTTCCTGAAACATCTATGCGCGCAATATCATTTGCGTCAATTACACCGTCATTATTAAGATCTTTGTACTTGATATCTCCCGGACGGATATTACCCGATTGTTTGGCCGAAGCATCAATTTGTGCCTGGTCTTTAAAAAGGCCATCAGCAATATATAATGTTTTGGCGTCCAGTTGTTTACCTTTCCATTCCATCCATGGGTATTTTTGAGGGGGAAGGCCATCTTCTAAATTGATGTTATTATTATAAGTAAATGTTCCGGTAATGTTTACCCATTTACGATCGCCTAAATTTTTATTATAGGTAAGTGTTACGTCAACACCTTTGTTTAAAACTATACCTATGTTACGTGTAGGAGTTACGCTTCCAAAGCCTGATATGGTAGGAATGGTTTGATCTGCTCTTAAAATTCCTTTTCGCACCTCTCTGAATAATTCGGTAACCAGCTTAAGTTCGTTATTAAAGAAACCTATTTCTATACCCAAATTATGCCTGTATGACGTTTCCCATGAAGGATCTGTCGCGATTTGCGATTCTGCATATCCGCTATAGGCTGGCGAAAGAGAAGCAGGTGTACCAAACTGGTAGCCCGTTGCGGCAGTTTTTGTTAATTGCGTCAAGTATAAAAACCGGGTACCAAAACTACCATTGCCGGTAAGACCATAGCTGTACCTTAATTTGAGGTAAGGCAAAATTTCTTTAAAAGCATTATAGAATTTTTCGTTGGAAACAACATAACCTAAGCCGACAGATGGAAAGAATCCATACCTTTTACCCGGGCTAAAGTTCTCCGAACCTGTATAACCGAAGTTGCCTTCCAGGAAATAACGATTATTGTACCCGTAGGTTGCCCTGCCGGTAATACCGCGGTTGCGGTAAGGAACAGCAGATGTAAAAGTGGTCGCATTTCCATCAATATATTCTGATTGATTAAAAAGGACTAAGGCACCAACATCGCTTTTACCATACGTACGTCCGTAGTTAATTGAAGCCTCTGTATACATTCTGCGGGTAGAGCTTCTGGCCGAAGTATAAGTATAAGACCCACTCGCATCCCTTGTAAGTTGCAGGATCAGGTTACCATTGGCATCCCTTCCTGTTGCATAATAGGATGGATCAGCAATACCTGTTCCGCTTGATCCGTCCGTATAAATGTCGAAAGAGAACAACCCGGAAACCGACAGTCCTTTGGTTAATATGCTTAGGTCCTGTTTAAGTTTAATGTTAGGGCGTATAGTAGCTGAATAGTCATTCTCTGAACCGAAATCGAATGCGATTTTATTAGGACTGCTAAATCCACCCGGGTACTGAGAATAAAGGCCATTAGAATACTGCCCTGGCATGATATGCGGGGGGACACGCAAAACCTGCGCAAATAAATTATTCAAGGCATCAGCGTTCGTTCCGCCGTTGGGACCGTTTCTTTGATCGATGATGGATGATATACCCAGATCTAATTTTGTAGTATTAGTTACGTTTACACCTATATTAATAGTAACATTATACCGCTTGTAATAGGAGCTTATATCATATTTTTGGGCGTTAGGATTATCTTTGAGCAATCCGGTTTCACCATAATAACCAGCCGATATATAATAGGTGGATTTATCTGAACCGCCGCTAATATTTAAATTAGCTCTTTGCGTTGATCCTGTTTTCCGAAAGATCTCATTATACCAGTTTATATTCGGATATAAGTCAGGATCTGCTCCTGTCCGGTGCAGGTCAATATCTGCCGCGGTATACAAAGGCAGCCTTCCTCTGGTAGTTAAAGCCTCATTGTAGAGTGTCATCCAGGTTGGCGCATCTAATAGTTTTGGTACTTGTACAAACTGCGAAATTCCATGATTTACTTCTACATTAACAGCCGGTTTTCCGGCCACGCCTTTTTTAGTATTAATTAAAATCACGCCATTTGCACCGCGGGTACCGTAAACGGCTGTGGAAACGGCATCCTTAAGTACAGTAAATGATTCGATATCTTCTGGATCAACATCATTTAGTGCCCTGTCGGGAACACCATCTATAATGATCAAAGGTGTACGTGAGCTGGTACCAAAGGTGGAGACTCCCCTTATTAAAAAACCGTTATTATCCTGACCCGGGCCGCCACCTCTTGATGTGGTGATCATACCCGCAATCCTGCCGCCCAGGGTGCTGGCAATATCCCGTATAGGCAGTTTCAAATCCTTCGCATCCAGTGTCGACTGTGCACCCACTACACTTATCTTTTTTTGCTGCCCATATCCAACTATGCTAACTTCATTCAACCCACCGGCTACTGCTTCTAATTTCACATTCAGTTCTACCCTGTTTTTTATAGCAAGGCGCATACTTTTATAACCCACATAAGAAAACTCCAGTGAGTCAGCTGGGTTAACATTAATTGTATATTTTCCGTCGGAATTTGTAACCGTAACAAGTCTGGTGCCCGCTATTTTTACAGTTGCACCAATTACAGATTCGTCAAGTTCATCTGTTACTTTGCCCGTTACTTTTAATATTCGCTGCTGCGCATATACAATTGACCCTGAACACGTCAGGAAAAATAAAAAAGAAATTCCCAGACAAAATCTGAGACAGATTAGTAGATTTTTATTCATAATTGGTTAGTTAGGTTAAAATTGGTTTATGTTCATTATGTAGAACATAATGACAAATGTAAAAATTAGATTTACTATAGCAAATTATTTTTTATATACTTTTAAAAGACATACCTGTCCTATATGGTTTATTGAAACATAATGAATATAGGATGCATTTATTGATTCAGAAGATTCGCGGACTACAAGCTTTTGTATTTAGGTCAAATCTTATTTATTCACCAATTCCTGGCAAAAAATGTATAATTAGGGCGAGTGAATTAGATTTTGCAGCTAAATCTTCTAACTATTAAAGCAATTTATTTGCGGCCATCCAGTTAAAACAGTGCTCCATCCATTTATCTGCAGTTGTGGAGTTATACATACCAAAACCGTGGCCGCCTGTTTCATAAATATGCATCTCTGCCTTTACACCATTTTTATGAAGCGCATTATAGTAATTAATGCTGTTGGCAACCGGTACAACTTTATCATCTGAGCAATGTATAATAAATGCTATAGGGCTATCGCTGGTAATCTGCATTTCATTTGAGTATTCCCGCACTTTCTCCGCACTTGCGTTTTCACCTATTAAAGCTTTTTTTGACCCTTTATGCAATATACTGTCCCGAAAACTGATAACAGGATAAATAAGCAGAGAAAAGTCGGGCCTCAAATTGGTATTAGACTGATTTTCGATCACACTTATTTTGTAATGGGTTGATAGGGTTGAGGCCACGTGCCCGCCGGCAGAAAACCCCATAATACCTACTTTTGCAGGATTAATATTCCATTCGGCAGCATGGTCCCTTACCATTTTAATGGCTTGCTGCGCATCCTGCAAAGGGCCTATTTCCCTGTTTATCATAATCAGATCATTAGGTAAGCGGTATTTTAAAACAAATGCGGCTATTCCTCTTTTAGCAAACTCCTGTGCTACATCCTTTCCTTCGTGGTTTACTACCAGGTATGCATAACCACCACCCGGGCATATAATTACTGCCGCACCATTAGCCTTTGATTTTTCAGGTAAATAAGCCGTTAATGTTGGTGTTACCACATGGCTCACTTTTCCTCGTACAGATGTGCTATCTGTTATTTCTTTTAAAGTACTGGGTATTGAATTAGGAATATTTTTGTAGAGCGGTATTACAGTTTGTGACATGGCAATTAATTGCATTAGTGATAATCCTATTATTGCTGCTATTGTGAATATTGTTTTCATAATTAAAATAATTGGTATACAAATTTAATTTAAATTTGTATACATGTAGTACATATTATTTAATCCGTAATTTAAATCTGCATAAATATTTAACGGCCGCTACAGAACTTGTAACCCATTAAAACTCAGGCTTAGTTTACGAAATAGAATATATTCTTTTGTAGAGCATAAAATTTATGCCATTTTTGAAAATATAAGTATCTTGTATGTATACACAAAATGATTTGAACAAAGACTTGGGCCGGCTATCATCTGATACTATGACCGATATAGTAGAGGTAAAATTACGTGAGTATTTCAAAAAGAAATTATTTAAGCCCGGGGATGCCTTGCCTAAAGAATTGGAACTTGCAGAAGCATTAGGAGTTAGCCGCAATGTGGTAAGAGAAGCTTTGAGCCGTTTAAGGATGCTGGGCATGATTGAGTCAAGAAAAAAGCGTGGAATGATATTATCAAACCCCGATGTTCTTGGCGCCTTTGAGCGTGTGCTTGATCCTATGATTATTACCGAAAAAACTTTACAGGACTTATTTGAGCTGAGGTTAGTACTTGAAATGGGGCTGGCTGATATTTTATTCCTTAACCTTACAGACCAGCATTTCAAGGAACTGGAAGTAATTGTTGACAACGAGGTGAAAAACGAGGGGCAAGGCTTCCGTATAAAAAATGAAATAGCTTTTCATGGCAAGCTTTATGAAATTGCTGGGAATGATACGCTTAAACGGTTTCAGAATATGTTGTTACCCATATTTGGCTATGTTTTAAAGCTCGAAAAAGAATTTGTTTCGGGTAAAGTTTCCCATCGCGGCCTGGTTGAATTGCTTAAACAAGGCAATAAACATTCTTTTAGAGAAGGCATGTATGAGCATTTAAAGCCGCACTTTGATAGATTGGAATTATTGAAAAAATAATTTTGATTTTTTATGTACTACATAATAACTTAATAATTACATTTGTCTCACGGATATCCAAATCCGCCACAAACCAATTATAAATTATTATGAATTGTATAGGTTCAACTTTAAATCTATTTGCTAAAGTTACATTTCCAATGCTTTGTGTGCTATTCTGCGTAGCATATACCAATAATGCACATGGGCAAAATAACGACCAGCCACCGCTTAATTATATTTATAAACCAGGCGATAACAATTATGCATGTTTTAGAATACCTGCATTAATAAACACAGCAAAAAATAATTTATTAGCCTTTGCCGAGGCCCGTAAAAATGGCTGTGGCGATTCGGGCGACATTGACCTGGTATTAAAACGGTCAGAAGATGGAGGTAAAACGTGGAGTAACATGCAGGTGGTATGGAATGATTCTACTAATACCTGTGGTAATCCTGTACCTATACAAGATATCGCAACCGGTAAAATATGGTTGGTATGCTCCTGGAATTCAGGTATTGAACATGAAAAAAAGATCAGGGATAAAACCAGTAAATATGGCCGGCGGGTGTTTACACTTTCATCTGATGATGAAGGTAAAACATGGTCTGCGCCGAAGGAAATCACACAGCAAGTAAAAATGCCGGATTGGACATGGTATGCAACAGGGCCGTGCCATGGCGTACAAATAAGTAAAGGCAAATATAAAAACCGGCTTGTAGTACCCATTAATCATATTGAAGCGGGTTCAGGCAAAAATTTCGCCCATATTATATATTCAGATGATCATGGTGATACCTGGAAACTGGGTAACAACACACCACTTGATATGGCCAATGAAACCACCGTTGCCGAAATCGGTAAAGGGCAATTGATACTAAACTCCCGCAGCAGCGACAGGAAAACTAAATACCGGCAGGTAACCACCAGCGCCGACGGCGGACAAACCTGGACCGGTATGCATATTGACAGTACTTTGATTGAACCAATATGCCAGGGAAGCCTGCTCAACTATAAACTATCTCCTAAAAAATCAATTTTGCTATTCTGCAATCCGGCCAATCAGGCAGCCCGGGCAAATTTAACAGTGCGTATAAGTTTAAACGATGGTAAAACATGGTCCACCGGACAGGTGATCTTTCCGGGGCCATCTGCTTATTCAGATATTGCTGTGAATAAGGATAAACAAGTGGTATGCCTTTATGAGGGGGGGCTTACTAAACCATATGAAGGTATTGCCGTAAAGGCTATTGATCTAAACCAATTACTAAAGCCATAATAATAAAACCAATTTAATTTTAACCTAACTGTTTAATATTAATAAGTAGTACATAAGTACAAGTTATGAAAAGAAAATTAATTTATTTATTGCTTTTGGCATGTTATTTTGCCGTTAGCGGAGTAAATGCACAATCAAATACGTTTATGGTTTCCGGAACTGTTAGTAACGGAGCCCAAAATGAAACTTTACCTGGTGTAAGTGTAAACGTAAAAGGTACAACCATAGGTGCAGTTACTGACATTAATGGCAAATATACGCTCCGCACACCCGGATCGGATGTTACGCTGGTATTTTCCTTTATCGGGTATGACAGCCAGGAAGTTCCTGTTAAGGGCCGGGCAAGCGTTAATGTAACACTTAATGCCAGCTCAAAAGCACTTTCTGAAGTTGTTGTTGTAGGTTACTCGCAACAAACACGAGAAACGAATACGGCATCAATTTCAAAAATTGATCCCCAACAATTGGTAAATACTGCTAATGCTACTGCGATTGACGCATTGCAAGGGAAAATTGCAGGGGTTTCCATCCCAATTTCAAATGGTCAGCCGGGATCAGCCCCAACCAATATTATTATTCGTGGTGGATCAAAACTGAATGTGTACGGTACAGGTACGGGTAACTCAGGTGGTAACCCGGTACTAAGTTCAGACGCATCAAGCCCGTTGGTAATTGTAGATGGGATTTTCAGACCCATGAAAGATATTAATCCCGATGATATTGAATCATTACAGGTGATGAAAGATGCTGCGTCAACATCAATATATGGCGCAAGGGGTGCCAATGGTGTAATTGTTATTAAAACAAAAGGTGGCAAGTTTGGATCGGGCAAAGCTAATATTAACTTTAATTACCGTACTAACTGGGAAGTACCAACAGGTGCGCAAAAATACCTGAGTGCACGCGATTACCTTACCCTGGCGCGTACCACCGTTAAAAATACTTTTGATGCATTGGATAAAAACACCTTACTTAATAATGGTGGTTTTTCTGCCGGCACTAAAGTTTATACCGCTAAAGGGCAATATGGTACAGCCACTAACCTTACCGCCTTATATGATAATATAGTGAACATAGAAGGCCAGGATTATGTTAATAATTTGTTGGCCAACGGATGGGAAACTATGGATGACCCTATTAACCCCGGAACCAAATTGCTTTTTGCAGATAACCATTACCAGGACCTGCTTTGGAATACAGGCATGACCAATAACTATAATTTTGGTATAGATGGTGGCAGCCAGGTGGCTAACTATAATATATCCATGAACTATATAAACCAGGCAGGCACATTTGTTGGCACTAATTACAAGCGTTACAGCGCATTAGGAAACTTTAGCTTTAAGGCTACAAATAATGTGCAGATCAATGCCATGGTTAATTACCAAAACGTACTGCCAAATTATGTTGATGCCTATACTAATGACTTGGTTAGAGCAACCCGTGTTACACCCCTGATCAGGATATTTAAAGATGACGGCACGCCAACTACCGGTGAGAACCTTACCACACGTAATCGTTTTCATACACTGGCTTACGATAATACTAAGGTATCAACCGAGCGATTGGCAACCAGGGTGGATGTAGACTGGAATATTGTTAAAGGCTTGCACTTCAGGCCCGCAATATCTTATTTGATAAATGACGGCAGCACGTTATTTTCAAGAAAAGCGTTTCCTGATCCTATACAATTTGCAACCACCCGTTTAAAAACAGAAAACGTTAATAATACCCGGCAATTGATGATAGACCAGATATTACAATATGACCATACCTTTCATCAGTATCATCATTTTATGATATTGGGCGGTTTTAACTATACCAGTAATAGCGGCAATGTAGTTGATATTGGCTCACAAAGAGGCACAAATGATTATATAACAACTATAAGCGAGCCATCAGTAACAACAGTAAATGGGGTAACGGTAACAAATGTCACTAATTTTGGCACCAGTTTAAGTGAATCTAAATCAGCCAGTTTCTTTAGTCAGTTTAGCTATGATTACATGTCTAAATACCTTTTTAACGCGGTGATCCGGAGAGATGGTTTTTCTAACTTTGCACCTGCAAATAAATACGGCACCTTTCCGTCAGCATCAGTAGGCTGGAATATAAATAAAGAAAATTTTTGGAAAGAGAATGTAGTTAGTTCATTGAAATTACGCGGCAGTTGGGGTCAGGCAGGCTCAAGTGACCTGAGTTTAACTGATACCTACGGTAATTACACATCCAATGTATATGATCAGCTTTCAGGTATTCAGCGCGCTAATTTATCAAACCCGAACCTGAAATGGGAAACTACACAAACTACAGACGTGGCCGTTGACATGGGTTTTTTTAAAGATCGCATTAATTTAACTGTTGACTTTTATAATAAGTTAACCAAAGACAGGCTTGATTCAAAACCACTACCAGCCGAAGCGCCATTTTCATCCATCGTTTTTAACAATGGTAGCATTCAAAATAAAGGTGTTGAAATTGAATTACAGGCCGTTGTATTACGGTCAAAGGATTTTAACTGGCGCACTAATTTTTCATTTGCCTATAATGCGCAAAAAGTTATATCCCTGCCTGATAACGGGCGTAACAAAAACCGCCAGGGCGGTGGTGTTGTAATTGACCCTAAAACAGGCCAGGAAATTGAAGTAGGCGGTTATGCCGAGGGCGAACGTCCGTTTGCTTATTATGCCTGGAAGGTAGTAAAAGTATTCTCTACAGAAGCAGAAGCAGCAGCCTGGCAGTCAACACACGTTGATCAGATTGCTACAGCGGCCGGAATCAAAACGGGCAAACATGCCGGCGATTATCAGTTTGCCGATTTAAATAATGATGGCATTATTGATAACCGCGATTTAGCTTTTATGGGTTATAAAACGCCAAATAAAACAGGCGGCATGCAAAATACCTTCACTTATAAAAGCTTTTCAATGCGTGTAAATATTGATTTTTCTATGGGTAACGTGATCGATAATGGTTCGCTTGCGCGTGAATTAGGACAGGGCCGTGCTTATAATGAAGGGGCACCGGTTGAAGCGCTGGGGCCGGATATTTGGCAAAAATCAGGCGATGTAGGTAAAAAATATGCGCGCTTTTCATTCGGAGATGCAGATTTTGGTCAAAAGAACTTTATCAGGCAAGCCGCTGCTGATGTAGGTACCGGAAGCGCCTATTCTGCAGACGTATCTACTATGATCAGTAAAGGTGATTTCCTGGCTTTTCGTGAAGTTTACCTGAGTTATGATCTGCCTAAAAAACTGCTTTCAAAAATTAAGTCTACCGGTCTTACCATTTTTGTAAGTGCAAATAATTTAGGATATATCACCGCATATAAAGGCCAAAACCCAGAGGTTGTTACCGGGTTTGATCCGGGCGGCTATCCACGGGCAAAACAATTCACTTTAGGCGCATCAATAAAATTTTAATTTTATTATCATGAAAAAGATATATACCATACCTGCCATTATCCTATTAATGGGAGCTGTTTTTACATCTTGTAAAAAAATATTAGAAGTAACCCCACAGTCGCAAATTACAGAACAGGTCTATTTTAAAAATGAGACGGATTTTGAACCCTATGTGGTGGGTACTTATACCTCCATCCGTTCTTTTGCCAATACTATATTATATGGTGATGAACGTAGTGGGGAACTAATTAACGGTTCAAACAGCCGTTTAAGCACGGCGTGGTCTCAAATATTGAGTCCTACGGTTGGGGCTATTAATTACAACGCCCAATATAAAGCTATCGGTAATGTTAATTTGTTGTTGAATAAAATTGAACCGTTTAATTTTTCAAGCCCGGCTAACAAAAACAGGCTAAAGGCCGAGGCGCTTTGCCAACGTGCCTATACTTATTTTTTACTGGTTAGGATCATTGGTGATACACCGTTAATGCTACAGGCTATTACTGATGATAATGTGCCCTTGCTGCCAAGGGCTAAAGCCACTGATGTGATGAAACAGATTTTTACAGACCTGGACCTGGCCATCAGTTTGTTTCCTGAAAAAACCTATGTTAACAAATATCGCTTCTCATACGGAGCCGCCCAGGCATTGAAGGCCGAAGCTAAGCTGTGGAGTGCAAAGGTATTAGGAGGCGGAGCCAATGACTTTAACGATGCCCTAACCGCTGCTACGGCAGTTGAAGGCACCGGTGTTAGTTTGCTGCCAAACTTTAAGGATGTAACTACTACAAGGGCTAATGCTGAAGTCATTATGTCTGCATATTATAATCGTGATGAAACAGGCGCTAATTATGGTTTAAATGCTTTGCCGTTCTTAACGGCCATCTCCAACGCATCCAACCTGGATAGTATCGCCTATTGTTTAACCTCTGTTAACGGACAAGGCGGCTACCAGATTAGCCCGCAAAGCCGCCAGTTATTTAGTGGTTTAAGTAGCGATAAACGCCTGCCTTATACCTACATTGTTGAGCGACAGGGCACCACGCTAAAAAGTGCCTGGATCACCAAATTACCCGGTACAAAGTATCCCGATGATCGTGTTTCAGATAATGACATTATAATGTGGCGTCTGGCAGATGTTTACATGATGGAGGCCGAAGCCTATGCAGGCCTTAACAATACATCACAAGCTATTATTTACCTCAATAAAATAAGATTAAGAGCAGGCGATGGCAACTATACAGGTGCAACAGATAAGGCCACGGTTGAGCGGGCCATATTTGATGAACGGGGACGCGAATTCTTTTTTGAAAATAAGCGATGGTATGATATGGTGCGCTTTCATTACGGCGGTACCATTAACGCCTATACTTATGTTCCCAACCTTGTAGGTAAAACTACGCCTTTGTTTTGGCCGCTGTCAGCAACGGTATTGGCGGCAAATAAAAATCTTACGCAAACAACCGGCTATTAATTGGCAATGTTTAAATACTCAACATCATGAAAAAGGAAGAATTGTTTAATTACAGGAAATTAAGCGATGGAGAGTTGAAATCGTATCAGGATAATGGTTACCTTATTATAAAGGGTATCATAAAGCCCGAAGGTGTAAAGCAAATGCAGCAAGAATGTATGGTGGCCTGGAACAAAGAAAAGGAATCTTTTGACCCGAATAAAAGCTGGCTGCAAAACTCGCTTCTTGTAAATATCCATCACCAGGCTTCAACCGTACGGGATTATTATTTTGAAGGCCCACTGGTTGATATTGCATCACAAATTATAGGCCCCAACGTAAAAGGTGCAACTTCACAGCTCACTTTTAAAATGAAGGGCAACACCAAACCCTTTGGCTGGCACCAGGATAACGGCTACGGCGAATTGGAACCGTATAATGCCATTACTACACTTACAGCGCTTGATGATACAGACCGGGGTAATGGTTGTTTATGGTTAATCCCCGGCAGCCACAAGCAGGGACAAATAAGGGTACAACAGGATGCGGATCAGAAAAAAAGTCAATCAGAAATTATTGTTGAGGCTGACGATAAGCTTGCAGTACCAATTGAAATGAAAGCGGGTGATACGCTGCTATTTAACTGCTGGATGTTGCATAAATCAGACGGTAACTACTCAAACGACCGCGACAGGCGCATACTCTTTCTGCGCTATGCCGATGCTGATGCAGTTGAAGTTTACAATGAACGCAAACCACGTTTAGGCCGGCTGGTAAAGGGTAAAACAAAATTTGAAGAAGTGAAAGCTTTTGAAGCAGAATTATAAACTGATGCAGAAACTTACAGCAGCCACCTTAAAAGGTAATTGGGCAACATTACTGTTGCCAATTAATGACAACGACACCATCAATTACCCTCTTTTGACGGAGGAAATAGAGTATCTGATAGCAGCGGGTGTGGATGGGATCTATTCAAACGGTACGGCTGGTGAATTTCATAACCAAACCGAGGATGAATTTGACCAAATTAACCAACTGCTGTCAGAAAAATGCCGGTCGGCCAATATGCGTTTCCAGATAGGTGCAGGCCACTCCTCGCCTATCATTTCGCTTAAGCGTGTTAAACGATGCATCCATTTAAAACCGGATGCAATACAAGTGATTCTGCCGGATTGGGTGGTGGCTAACCATAC
Source organism: Mucilaginibacter sp. (assembly GCA_028287805.1). GTDB lineage: Bacteria > Bacteroidota > Bacteroidia > Sphingobacteriales > Sphingobacteriaceae > Mucilaginibacter. The sequence goes on along the minus strand of JAQBOY010000321.1, from coordinate 26,457 downwards.
AGAGCAGATCGCCTTTTTACAAGGCATTGCTTATAATAGTCATGGAATTCCGTTAGTATTGTATAATCCGCCACATGCAAAAACAGTGTTAAAGCCCAAGGAATTTGGAGAATTAAAAACCCTTATTCCACAGGTGATCGGCATAAAGGTACCGTACGGTGACAGGGATTGGATAGCCGGAATGAAAAAATACACAGCACATCTTTCTGTGTTTGTACCAGGTCATCTGCTGGCAAGCGGTGTATGTAGTGAGATGGCATCAGGTGCATACTCCAATATAGCATGTATCAATGCAATAGCTGCTCAAAAATGGTGGAACCAGATGCAAACAGACATGGATGCCGCTCTTGAGCTGGAGCAGCGTATTTTACAGTTTTTTAAAGAATGTATATCACCGTACCAGCAAAAAGGTTATTCAAACCCTGCTTTAGATAAATTTTTAGCAGCAGTAGGTGGTTATGTGCAAATAAATACGCGTTTACGCTGGCCCTATCAATTTATATCAAATGATGATGTGTTGTCCGTACGCAAACGGGCTCAGCATATCATACCCGAATTTTTTTAAATAAATAAATATTTACACTTATATACATGAAAATAAAAGGTATAGTTGCAGCAACTTTTGCAGCCTATAAATCGAATGGCTCGTTGAATAATGATATTATACCGGCACTTGTTGATAAACTTGTTGCCGAAGGCATATCCGGGGTTTTTATATGCGGCACAAATGGCGAGGGCCCCAACATGACGGTTGAGGAAAGAATGTCTGTTGCTGAAGCTTATGTTAAGGCGTCCCGTAAACGAATATTGGTGCTGGTACATGTAGGGCATACCTCAATAGCTGAATGTAAGAAACTCGCGGCGCATGCCGCGGCTATTGGAGCCGATGCTTTTTCGTCAGTAGCGGCATTTTACTTTAAGCCAACATCGGTTCAGAACCTGGTTGACTGTATGGCAGAAATCGCATCAGCAGCACCTGCCCTTCCCTTCTATTATTATCACATGCCTAACTTAACCGGCGTAGGTATGGATATGGTTGAATTTTTAAAATTGGGTGAAAAATCGATCCCTAACCTTGCTGGCATAAAATATACAGCATCAACCCTATATGAGTACCAGGCTTGTTTAAACTATAAAGAGGGTAAATTTGAAGCGCTTTATGGTTTAGATGAGATGCTGTTAAGCGCACTGGCAGTAGGTGCCGAAGGCGCTATTGGCAGCACTTACACTTTTGCCGCGCCGGTTTACTTACACATTATTGATCTTTACCGCACCGGAAAACACGATGAGGCAAGAGCGTTGCAGCTAAAGGTGGTCGACTTTATCAGATGTATTATTAAACATCCTTCCATTGCTGCGCAAAGGGCTATTATGAAAATGCTGGGTATTGACATGGGGAACGCAAGATTACCACTAACCGGATTATCAGATCAGGCTTACCATCAGCTTAAAACCGACCTTGAAGAATTAGGCTTTTTTGAATTACTAAAAAGTTACCAGGCTTAAAATAATGTGTTTTAACACTATAATTTTATGCAACGCAGACTAATTTACACGGGAATAGTTATTATGCTTTTAACCACACCAATTAAAGCTCAGGAATCACGCCCCGTTTCGTATTTTAGCTGGGGCGAACTACCTGCCATACCTGATAAGTATGGATTTGCGGGATCATTTGCCGGGGTATCAAACGGCAGTTTAATTGTAGCGGGAGGGGCCAATTTTCCAGATGGGGGTGGGCCATGGACAGGCGCAAAAAAAACATGGACAGCTAAAATATTTGTACTTGAAAAATCAGATGGACGCTGGAAAGAGGCCGGGAAATTACCCATGCCGCTTGGATATGGTGTATCGGTAACCTGGCACAATCAACTCATTTGTTTTGGTGGCAGCAATGCCGGTGGCCATTACAAAAACGTGATAAGCATTAGCTATAAAAACGGGAAAATAAGCATTAGCAAATTGCCTGATATGCCGGCTGCGTTGGCCAACAGTTCCGGAGCGCTGGCCGGGCATACCGTTTACATTGCAGGCGGATTAGTAAACCCTGATGACAAACATGCCGCCAGGAATTTCTGGTCAATTGATCTGTCACAGCCTGTTACCACAACAGCATGGACGATATTAGAATCATGGCCCGGTCCTGAACGCATGTTAAGTGTTTCAGGAACTCAAAATGGTTCTTTTTATTTGTTTAGCGGCACTGCATTAGTTGATGATGGAAAAGGAGCTGTAAAACGAAGGTATTTAAATGATGCCTATGAATATACGCCGGGAAAAGGCTGGAAAAAGCTGAGCGATATGCCTTTTGCTACAGTTGCAGCTGCAAACCCGGCCTATGCAACCAAACAGAACAGACTGTTGATATTTGGAGGTGACAATGGCAGGCTGGTAAAAAAAGCGGCAATATTAAAAGATAAGCATCCGGGATTTAGTAATCAAATACTTTGTTACAATCCCGGTAAAAACAGCTGGTCTGTTGCCGGTGAAATATATACCCATAAAAAAGCAGATGTAGTTACTCACCCGAATGGCAGTGTTTGGGCACCGGTAACTACCACATTGGTGTTATGGAATGGCGAGTTAATTTTTCCAGGAGGAGAGGTAAGGCCCGCTGTGCGTACACCGCGTGTGCTTAAAGTTGTGCCAAATTTAAAGTGAGTAAGCATGTTTATTATTTAGCTAATCAATGACAAATTTTAAAACATCAGGTTCTTATTATCCATGGATTATTGTAGGCTTGCTGTGGGTAGTGGCCTTTTTAAACTATTTTGATCGGATACTCATTACCTCAATGCGTGACCCTATCATTGGAGAGTTCCATTTGAATGACGCCCAATTTGGTCTGTTAACTTCGGCATTTCTATGGTCATACGGCATATTAAGCCCTTTAGGTGGTTTTTTCGCCGATAAATATGGCAGGAAAGCTGTCATTGTTTTTAGTGTATCGGTATGGTCGGCTGTAACCTTGTGGACAGGCTTTGTAAGCTCTTTTAACGAAATGTTAGCCGCACGTGTGGTAATGGGTATCAGCGAGGCTTGTTATATCCCGGCTGCACTTGCTTTAATAATTGATTACCATAGGGGGCGCACACGCTCGTTGGCAACCGGTTTACACATGAGTGGGCTATATGCCGGTTTGGCACTTGGAGGGCTTGGGGGTTACATTGCCGAATTATGGGGATGGCGTCACGGGTTCAGGGTATTTGGCCTGTTTGGTATATTATATGCCGTGGTACTTTTGTTTCTCCTTAAAAATAGCAAACCTGTACAAGAAGATGGTGATCAACCTGATATTCTGGTTGTTGAAAAACCCCTTAACCTGTTTCACTCTTTTAAAATGCTTTTTTCTGAATCGTCCTTTCGTATTGTGTTATTATATTTTTGTGCGTTGGGTATGGTGAACTGGCTACTGTATGGCTGGCTGCCAACTTTTTTAAAGGAGCACTTTAGCCTTAGCCTTGGTCAGGCAGGTATTGCGGCAACGGGATATGTCCAAATTGGCTCATTTATAGGCGTGGTATGTGGTGGTTTATTGGCCGACCGATGGTCGCGAAGTAATCCCAAAGCCCGTTTATATGTGATTATTATTGGATTCACACTTGGCGCACCGTTTTTGTTTTTGATGTCATCTACCTCTGTTTTTGCCATCGGTATTATGGCTATGATCATTTACGGACTGGCCCGTGGTTTTAATGATGCTAACCTGATGCCCATACTTTGCCAGATCGTAGATAACCGGTACATAGCCACCGGGTATGGTTTCCTTAATTTCCTGAGCACTATTGTCGGCGGTATTATGGTGCTGATAGGCGGGATCTTAAAAGACGCACATATTGACCTGTCTGTTATTTACCAGGTTTCGGCAGTACTCATGTTATTGGCTACATGGTCTCTTTTTGCAGTAAAAATTAAAAGAACAGCCTGATTACCGGTTCGCCATGAGCTGGAAAAGAAAAATGCCAATCATGGTTTCACTTTCATAACCCATCATGGAATTAAAGTTGAAACGTTTAATGAGGAAAATATAACTAAGGAATGGCTTATCGCCATTCCTTAGTATCAATCAAGGCTATTTCTGGCTGCCTTTTTTATATAACTCATTAAACAATAATTTGAATGTGCCATGAGGCTGCGCGCGGAAAGTTATTTCCGGTCCGAATGAGTAAAGCGTCCCCGCACCTACTTGCGCCGAAAATGCCGCTACATCATCTTTCAAATATTGTTGTCCCCAGGCCCAACCGCTTCGTAATGGCTTATCGGTACTAAACCACATTAATGGTTTAACGCCTTTACTGGCCGCATCTGCATCCAGTTTAAATACCGGGCTATTGTCAAACATCACGTCCACTTCATTTTCCATACCATAATTGGCCGGCTGCCTGGTATCAACCGAAGCACGCAATATGGTACCCGGAATATAAAATTTATCACCTGAAAAAGGCACTTCTTTGCCCCCTACTACATCAACCAGCGCGTTATGCACCGGCAAATTAAGGGCATAAGCTAAATTCGCGCTGGTGCCTACTGTAACAATAGTTCCGCCAGCTTCTAAAAATGTTTTAAGCAGTGGTACTGTTTTCTCTACGGTAAGTCGCCCGGTCCAGGTTTTATACTCATCAGGGATCTCACCGGCACTACGACCTCCACGGCCGCCGCCACCAAAATTACCACCGTCTCTTCCCGGAGGCGGCACAGCTCCTCCAACAAGTATAATCACATCAAACTTGCTTTTTAAATCACCTGCATCAAACTCCTGCGGATAAACAACTTTAAATGGGAAATGGTACTGCTCCATCATCCAGCGGGTCCAGCCCGAAGGCATAGAACCTCCATATTGATCCCAAAGCGCTATTCGGGCAGTATTTATTGGTTCAATGTTTTTTGGCTTTTTTGGTGCTGTTACCGCTTTTACGTACAGTTCTTTTGCCGCTTTATCCAATACCGCTTTTGCTTTTTCGGAGTAAGCAACATAAAAAGAACCTGCAGGTTGGGTGGCAGAAGCTTCGGTTAAACGATATACGCCCACACCAGCCTGTAAAAGATCGTTAACCGCTATAAATGAATTGTTGGCAGTTGGGCTAATGAAATAACCGTTTTTAGCAGTTGCCGGTGCAGAAGCAAGCGGCATTGGCTGTAATTCGCCATAAGAAATACGTTGGAAAGGACCGTTAAAGTCATCCAGTATGCGATCAAATTTAATACCCATTTGGTAAGCTACTGTCCAGCCGGTCATATCGTACGGCTTTATTGGGGGGCCGCCCGGGTACAAGAAATCATTGGGATGATTTTCTGGTTCAAATCTGTCCAACACTTCCGGGCGAAATGCCTGGTTAGTTTTCAGGATGTAAGAGCCGGCGGGATAATTTTTACCATTTACGGTAAATGCCGCAGTCGCTTTTTGTACAATAAGTCCTGATCTGATACAAAGATTGACGAACTTTACCGCCGTTGCAAAATCAGGCTGATCTACGCTAATGATATATCCCCGGGGATCACGTAGTTCGGGATTTTTTAATACCTCATCATAATATTTAAGCGCTATATTTCCATTACGCGCACCGCCAATAGTAACCGCGCCTGCGGCACCACCGCGTCCTCCCCGCCCACCGCCTGCAGTGCTGTCTACAGCTGGTCGTCCTGCTTTGGCCGCTTCAACTATCGCATCAGAGCGCTTGGGTGAAAGTGTCCAGTAATCTTTACTTCCTCGTTCGATAGAGTTTTTACCCATCCTATACATATTGTATAATAACTCATCACTATGGCGCGCAGCATAATTTAATACCGCGTAGTTAAGCGACAATGAATACTCTACGGATTGCCTGAAATGCCAGGTTTGCGGCAGAACCGGGAATGGCGTTGCGCTATTTGGTATTAAACGCTCAGGCACTACCGGAATAGTGGAAGGTGCAGGGCTGCCTATCATTTCAGTTAACAAACCTACCGTATTATGGAAATAAGTTGCTGTGCGCACCCCACCGTTAAACCATGTAGAGAACTCTGTTCCGGAGCGTTGGGTATAACCTGGTTTTCCTTCGGCGTTAAGCCTGCTGTTCATCGCTGATCCTACTTCATCAATACTGGTCATTAGTAACGGATCGTATAAATAGTTAAATGGATCGCGGAAAGGCGGACCCGCTACAACGGAACCGGCAGGGCCTGACTGATGATGATTATAAACTATTTGTGGTATCCAGTCTAAAAATTGTTGATGGGTAATATTTTGCGACTCTTTCATATTCATCATATAAGAATCGCGATTATTATCATGGCCAACATATTTTTCCCACAAGCGCGGCACATTCATATTACGTTTCTGGGGGTCTTTTTCCTTCATATACCAGTTAGAGATCAACTCCTGGCCGTCCGGATTAGCATGTACCATTAAAATAATATCTTTATCTAATATTTTTTTAGTTTCGTCATCATTCCGGGTAACCAGTTGGTATGAGGTTTCTATTAACTGATGAATACCCAATACTTCGGTAGCATGTAAACCGCCATCTATCCAAACAACAACCTTACCGTCTAATGAAAGCTGGTGAGCCTCTTCGTCGGTAAGGCCCTCGGCATGGGCCATTTTTTTTGAGATGGTTCGATATTGTTCTAATTTCTTTATATTCTCGGGTGAAGAAATAACCAGCATAAATTGATGCCGGCCTTCTTCGGTAAGCCCGATGTCTACATATTTTGTACGTGGAGAAGCTGTAAGCTTTTTAAAATAGGCTTCTGTTTGTGTAAAATTAGCCAGTTGATAATCGTCCCCGATGTTGAAGCCAAAAAACTCTTTTGGGGATGGAATAGTTTGCGCCAGTAAGCTGCCCGACAGGAACATCGAACAGAAAATGGCAATGTAAATTTTTTTCATGTTTTTAGTTTAATCTTAATGCTAAATAACTGATTTTAAATTGTTAATCACTCCTCCCGCTCACTTTTAACGGGGGATGCAGTTGTATCTGGTGCTTTTTGCCCGCCCGGCTTGCGTGTCGGCACAATTACCTTTCTGGCATTCAGATTTATGCTTCTGGCGTAATTGCCGTTACGAAACTGGTCGTTCATTTATAACCGGCAAGGCTTCCTTGCTGATTATATTTTTTCTTATTTATTCATTTTAATAGATAAAGATGAGTGAAGTAATTTGAATTTATTGGAAGTATTATGCCGCAATAGTCCCCGAGACCTATAACACAACAAGAATTATGTATGGGGCGTTGCGTTAATCAGCAACAACAACATATGCAACACCTATGCGGTATTGGAAGGGAATCGTAGAATCTTAATGTTCGGTTTAACAGATGATAAAAAGTCTTCATTTTTTTGATTTAGCGAGGCAAATATAAATTAATTTTTATTATCTACAATATCTATTGATTTAATAGATTATTATTTATGTTTGTCTGAAAATATGAAAACAACTGTAAATAATACTCTTTTAGCTCTTCAAAGAGTTGGCTATAAACACAGCAAAATGCTCATATCTATTAATGGTATCATGATGTATTGTTGTTTGCGAACCCATAATACCAAGGTGTTATATACACACAACACCTTTAATTACCTATATTTTTAATTATTTAAATGTTATCAAAAAAAGCAAAGTACTCTATTAAGGCGCTGATCGCGTTAGGAAAGAATGCGGAGAAATCACCGATGCATGTTTCTCAGATATCTGAGCAGGAAAATATACCCCGGAAATACCTGGAATCTATTTTATTGGACCTAAGAAACGGAGGATATTTACATAGCAAGAAGGGTATAGCCGGCGGTTATACATTAAGCAAACTGCCTCAGGATATTTACCTTGATGGTGTTGTAAGGCTCGTAGACGGGCCTATTGCCATGGTATTTTGTGCGAGTACTTATCATTATCACAAGTGCGAAGAATGCCCCGTAGAGGCTACCTGTAGTATACGTGATCTGTATCTTGAAATACGTGCAGCTGATTTGAAAATATTATCCGGGACAAGCATTGCTGATATGATCGAAAAGGAAAAAGCCCTGACCGAAACTTTATTGAACCCGGCATTAACTACTTAATGTTTTCGCGGGAAGCATTAGCTATATCTTTTCTGACAAGAGTGGGGTGTAGGCCGAACTGCGTGGATTATTGCAGCAAGAAGTGTAAGGCCTCCGGTAGATGCCGAAACACCTGCAAATAACAGATGAGCTTTTAAAAAGCTGGGTGCTACCCGGCTTTTAATCTATTAAGAACGTGGAGAACACGACAATTAACACGGTTAACTTAAGCTTGCCGATATTGAATGATTACAAAGTAAAAATAACAAGTCTGCCATATCCCTACCAAAAGACATACCAGCTTGTTTCGCTTCCTCTTTGGCTTTGGTGCTGACTTTAGGAACGAGATCAATGGTTTTTTCCTTGAATAAGCGGGAATCTTTTTCAATTAAATACAGGGTCAGTTCTTCGATCTTCTTCAATAACTTAACATTTCTGAACTCACGTTTATCATTTAGCAGCATGGCTTAGATGCGATGGTTATTTCGCAATGGTTATTTTTCGGGTTGTATAACCAACCTTTCCGTTCAAATTGGCACCCTGTAATATAATAGTGTATGTTGTTGACGGATCGGCCGCGTAAAAAGACGTTGTAGCTTCACCAAGCTTATTAGTTATGATATTAGGCACCCAGTGAATGGTTGAGCGCAGATCTGTAAAACCGGGATGAACACTTTTAACCGGGTATCTTGGCGTATAAAATTGTGCTGCCCGCGTAAGAGGCGCCGGTTTGTAAACCATTATACCAGTAGCCACTTTAGTAAAGGGCCCATTTCCTGATCTGGTTGTAATTTCTAAGTAGGCTACATCAAAACCGGAAGGCCCGGCCGGGTTAAGAGCTAACAGTTCGTCGTTTGTTAAATTCTTGTTATTATAACGGGCACTATATTGCGCGCTATATATCACTTCTATACCTGTAATGTCTTCTGCAGATAAATAGTCAAGTGTTTCTTTTTGATAATAATAATGCTCATTAGGTATATTACTTATTGTATCATAAAATTTGTCTAAATCTATACCATCAATAACAAACCGGACTCTTTTGTCCTTAAGCATAAAATTAAGATCGGTGCTTTTATGAATATATCCTACCCGGAAACCAGTTACCTTTTTCTCTATCAGATCAAGCAGGGATACTTTACCTGCTTTTTCAATTTCATCCTGCCCTATAGATTGATCAGAATTGCCTTCACCATTTAAATTTTGCGAATTTTTAATTAAGGCCTTATCTTTTATCTCAACTGCCTTTAATAAATGCTTGCCAGGCCCGTATTTCATATCATTCACCTCGCCATGAAAATTTGTGATACTTTTCATGTAATTTAACATGGTGCTGTCATTATTAACATACCATGGGGTAAATTCCGGGTAATTGGGCAACACAACAGGTGGTATGCTATTGTTTTCATCAATGGTGATACCTGCGTTTATAATTCGCCCTTTGGCTTTGCGGGCTTGCAATACATAAGCAATAGTATCAACTATCGGAAGATTTTTAAAAGTAAATTCACCATCGGTACCAGTACTGGTATCCTTCAAAACTTTATATCTCCCGGTGCTTATTAAAGTAACGTTTGAATTGGCAATAGGCTTATTTAAAAGGTTGCTTACCCTACCTCTTACCATAAAGCCGGGCTCGGCAGCATATATCGGCCGGGCTAATTCATTAATAACATTTTTCCAGTCATATTCAATCCACCCCTGGGTAAGTAACAATATATCTAATGCTTTAGCAGCATCATTTGTACCTTTAAAATAATAAGCCGGATCTTCAACATATCCTTTCAGATCATTTGATAATAATAATTGAGTAAATATATTACTGTTATGTATATCGGCATCTTTAACCTGTCCGTCATCTGTAACAGCCAGCGAAAAACTACCTGTTACCGGATTTCCTTTTTCATCTTTTACGCTGATATGTAAAGGGATACTATCTCTTGAGGCAAAAGATTTAGCACCTGTATTAATATCAACCTTAAGATTATCATGATGATCAACAAACACCATCCTTTCGTTTACAGGCTCATTTTGCATGTTAACTAATATAAAATGTGCCACTCCGGTTGGAAACCTATCTTTTGGTATGCGAATATTTACGTAGTCTTTAGTAAACTTTAGGGTGGCACCATAGCAAATCATTCCTCTTGATTGTCCAATAATTGTATATTCCTTATTATGACCTACCAGATCTTTAGTTGCCATAATGGTAACTTGAAGTGAATCGGATTCCGGATTGTTTTTAACCTTTAATTCAGTTCCCGAACTTTTTATTGACGGAAGACTCACTGTTTTAACCTCCCCTGATGGTAAGGTTATTTTAGCCCTATAATTTTCACCTTGCTGTGGTACCAGATCAAATACGCCCATACCATTATGAAATGATTCAAAAGTGGCCTGGATATTATTTTCGTTATCAAAAACTTCTCCCTTAATGTTTACACCTTTACCGTCTTCTCCAATTGCTTTAAACCCTATATGTGATGGCAATGTTTCTATCACCGGCCCGCTTTCAGGCATAAATTGAAGGTCAAGATCTGCTGCTCTTAAAACATGTAAAGGAATTGCTGCTGTGCCGTTTTTATCCTGTGTAATCAACGTAAGGTGTTTAACTGGCAAATTACCGGGCAAATCAAAATTTAAACTTAAGCTGCCATCTGCTGATAGCTGCGCGTTACTATGAACCAATGTTTTTTTATCATTTATTAATTTTACCTGCATATCATGCAGAGCAGCGGACTTTTTTTCTAAGCTCGTATATTTCAGATCAATCTTAATATGGTTAGCTGAAAGTGTAGAATTTGCACCAATAAGCCATGGATTATCTGTGCCGCTAATATAAATGTGGTTATAAAAAAAGCGATCAGCGTCAAAATTACGCATCCAACTGGTATATGCCCTTATGGTATAGGCCCCTTCATGTACCACCTTTTCATCCAGGTAAATATTACCCATCGTCATCCCTAATGTTGCCGGAAATATAAAATGCTTTATTACTTTATCACTATCATTAATCAGGTCAACATAAACTTTACTGCTCAATGGGGAGTAAGCAAGAGTGGCAGTAACTACGTAACCTTTAAACCATACCGTATCTCCCACCGCATAATAAGGTTTATCAAAATGCAGGTATAACCGTTCATCAGGAAATTTGTCATTGTATTTATTCAATTTTTCTATAATAACTGAAGATTGAGCCTGAGATAAGACAGGAACGTACAGGCTAAAAAAACCAATAATGATAATTATTTTTCTGTAGAGCAAGGTGAAATTCATTTTTATATTGATGAAGACAGATGGTAATTATTAGTCCCCGATAAGCTGAGGGTGTTTCAATTGATAATTGTTGCTGTTTAAATTAAACTTGCCATGGTTTATTGATTATCTTTTTCAATAAACCTGCTAAAAGAAGAAAAACCTATGCTAATATTTGTTTTAGTACATAAGTTAATGCTAAACTTCTGATAAATTTAAATAGGTGTTAACTTAATAATAATGACCGGGGTATAAAACCCGGCCATTATTTAATCCATTAATTTAATTTAAAAGCCGTCCTTGTAATATCAAGGAAGTTGTTGCCATAAGCCTGTGTCGGCTCTATCTGGCTATCTAATGTAAAGTTATTGAATGAATCAACAAAAATCAGCCCGCTTTTTGAAGCGTTACGTTTGGCAACATCGGTAAACTTTTTATACCAGACGCCGTCATTGGTACGCTGCACGCTAAGGCCATTGTTGGTTGGGTTATTGATCTGATAATTATAACCCGCCATAACACATGGTATAAATTCCTGGCCCCAGCCTTCGATAGTAGTTTTCCAGTAGGCCCAGTTCTGATCGCAAAATTGCGGAAAGCCCCAATACCTATCATTATCACCAGCCACATCGCCCATGTTGGCCTCATACATCGCGTCGGTACAGTTTTGGAAACGGTAATAAAAACGATCTGGCGGAGACCATCTGTCTTGCATACCTACAATGTAAAGGTCAAACCCCATGGCCGCTAGATTGGACCGTAGCTGTTTATACAAAGCCACGTTATCATTTGAGTTCAGATCCTGCGCGTGGTTAATAATGATAAGATATTTGCCGTTCACCTTTTGATAATTCGCCTTGGTCATCCAGTAAGATAAACGTTTAAAATCATTGTAAAAGCCCAACAGTTTTGTTGCGTTACTTTCTAAAGCCACCGTGTTGGAAACACCCAATGTACCCGTATTCAAACTATAAGATATAGCAAAGTTCATTTTTGATGAATTTGCCGCGTTAAGGAATGATACAATGGTATTGGAGTCGGCCTTAAAGTTGTTATTATCCATTGTAGGCGAACGCACCGAGAATACAAAGTAATCTATCTTAGCAATAGCTGCATCAGCAACATGTGCATCCATTATAGCAGGTGTAGCTATAGGCGCTGCTGCCGTGCCCAGGCTTGGCACTCCACTGTTATAAAAATACGGTCCAGGACCACCAACAACTGGCTTTTGTGTAACATTAACATTAAAAGAACCGAATGTGTAATAGAAGGCGCCAACTGTGTAATTCTTGGTTGCCGGCACATCAGGCACAATATAATTTAGAAAGTTATTTTGAGGGCCTAAAACCTTTTTCTTACATGCAAACAGGCTTGTTGTTAATAATATTACCAGGCAACAGTACTTATATATGTTTTTATTTTTCATGTCTGTAATTCTAACTCAAAAGTTTAATAAGTATTTAGTATTGTATACTTTACCCCTGCTGTTGTAAGGTCTTGAATATGAGTCCCATACCATTTTTGCACAAAACTGATGTCATAAAATGGAACCGCCTTTGTCCAGTCGGTTGGTGTATAAGCCGGTTCAATTTTTAAGGGTATATTAGTTTGATCTGGCCCGCCCAATAACTTTACACCATTAGCATAACCTTTGGGGTTAACTGATGCCTCACTTGTTACAGGATAAGTAAAACGATCTGGCAAATTTTGAAATACCGCGAGTATAGTACCTGCACCCGGATTAGTGTGCGGAGGTAAAATAAGAGCTCGCGTTCTGCGTAGCAGCAGCCACGCCTCAAAACCACCGTCATCAAAATAATTCATCCATTGCTGTATCCATATTTTAGTCAGGTTATCAGCCGGTATACTGGTATTTATAAAGCCCAAATCATAGTTAAAACCATGTCCAGCGGTATTCCATTTAATGCCATTCTGCGTCTGATAGGCTATAGCTTGGGCTGGCGTTAGGCCCCAGAAAGCGAAGTTGGCATTTATACCGGCATAATAATATTGATCTGCCGTTTGTGTACCACCATATCCTCTTACCGCGGCTTCTGCTTTCATAAAACAAGTTTCAGCATAGGTCATTATATAGAAAGGGCGGGCCGCCGCTACCAGCGCTGGCTGTAGCGTGCTGTAATTTACCGGAACGGTAGAGCCGGCAAACGGATTATTTCCGGTTGGATTAGTTGGTGACACCAAGCTCCATCCTACAAGCAGTGCCGGAGATTTTGGCTGCCCCAGATGCGGTATTGGATATGAAACGACGTAGTGCAAAGAGGTGCTGGTACTGGTTAAGGTATCAGTAATATTATAAGAAGTTGCTGCTTTAAGGAAATAGGCATCTATCCTTGGGTCATGATATGAACGGAAATAGGTAAAAACATAATCACTCATAACAGGAGTTGCAGTATTGATATATGAAGTACCCTGAACCAGTTGCACGTTGTAAATAGACTGACTTCCTGATGCTGTACCATAACTCAGTTTCGGGTCATCGGCATCTGAACTTATTAAAGTACTTTCACTCGTCATCAGTTCCTTTATGTTGGATGCAGCCAGATCAGGCAAATTATTTTGTACTGTTAAAGCAGTGCGTAATCTTAATGTATTGGCAAATTTGATCCATTTAGACATATCTCCCGCATAGATGGGGTCGGTTATAAACTTATCGCCGCCTGTAACTTTTATAGCCGCAGCGTCAGCTTTTAGTCTGCTTAGCAATGAGGTATAAACCGTGGCTTCAGTATCATATTCCACCTCAGGGCTGCTGGTGTCGCCCATGTGAGTATAAGGTATGGGGCCATACATTCCAACCAGATATGCATAAACATAACATTCCCATATATCAGTAATCGCTAAACGGTTGGTGTATGCCGGGTTACCTGCAAACAGTTTTTTCAATTGGGTAGTATTACCTAATACATTGATATATGGAACAGTCCAAAATTGATCATTCCCCGGATTATATCGGCCTGCCGGATCTATTAAGTGACCATATTCCCACAAGGTCTGAATATTATTCAGTTCAAATCTATTAATAGTGGCTAAAAAAACTCCGGGCAAAACGGCTTCAGGTTCTGCAGATACAAAAGACCCGGGGTTAGTATTGATTTTTGTAAAATTCTTCGTGCATGATGCTGCCAGAGTAACGAGCAGCGCAGCTAAATATATAATTGTCTTTTTCATGGTTTTATAATGAAATTTTTAAATCAACACCATAAGTTGCATACGGTAATGAGCCGCCTTGTTCAAGTCCCTGAGCATTGCCCGAGAAAGCCGCAGATTCAGGATCGATACCTTTTGGAGTGTTTTGGAAAATAGTCCAAAGGTTACGTCCTACCAATGATATGGAGGCAGTTCTGAATATTGATTTTCTTAAAAACCTTTGAGATACAGCATAGGTTATGATAACCTGCGAGAGTTTAACATAAGATGCATCGTAAGTGTAAAGGTGTGATACGTGATTGGTTTGTTGCCAGTAAGTTTGCGGAGATATGTATTTAGTGTTTGGCTTGGTAAGATCAGCGATATAAAAACCATTAGCATCCTTAACCGGGTTACCGCTGGCATCTAATACCGGGTAATAACCCGGCCATATAGAACCTTTAACACGGCTGGCATCCGGATAGGCTTTGTTATATAATGATGTTATACCGGCTTGTTCATTAGCATTCTCGCCTAACACACCATCACTGAATAACCAGGCATCACGACCACCGAGCGTTTGTGCTGCAACGCCCGAGACGAAATACCGGTAACCGGTACCTGAATATAAAGAGCCGCCAATACGTGCCGAAGTAAGGAAATTGAAGCTGAATTGTTTATACCTGAATGTAGACCCGAATGACATCAGGGCCCTTGGACTGGCATAACCAACTATTGGTGTATAGCCTGGTATGGCAGAGGTATAAAAAGGCAAACCGGTAGCCGGGCTAATAACCGCATATCCGGCTGATGAGTATTGCTGATCTTCAGCCCTTAATACGCCTAAAGGCTTACCTACTTCGGCCCAGTTGGATGCAGTTACTGCGCCACCAAGCCTTACAGAAGGCACCCCGGGAGTTAACGATACAACCATATTGCGGTTTACCGAGAAATTATATACGGCATCCCAGCTAAAATTCCTGGTTCTTAAAGGTGTTCCTGTCAAAGTTAATTCAAGCCCCTCATTCTGAACCTTGCCTGCATTAATGATCTGAGTGCCAAAACCAAACTCGGCAGGTGTAGTTGCCGTTAATAACTGGTTAACAGTACTTGATTTATAAACATCACCATCCAGTGACAGGCGGTCATTAAAGAAGTGAAGCTCAAGCCCCAATTCGGTGGATGTGGTCAGTTCCGGTTTTAAATTGCTGTTTTTTAATTGGTTGTCAAATGTTAAAAAGCTTACCCCATTAAATACGCCAGAAGAGTTAAATGCATTATACAGATTAAAAGGGCTGGTATCATTACCCACACGCGCAATTGAAGCCCTTATTTTACCAAAACTTAAAATATCTTTTGGTATAGATTTCCAAAGTTCGGTAAATACAAAGCTGCCGCTGACTGAAGGATAAAAAAACGACGCGTTTTTAGGAGGAAGCGTGGATGACCAATCATTACGGCCTGTTATATCAACATACAAAAAGTCTTTATAACCAATACTCGCAATACCAAATATTGAATTTACCTGTGAACGTGAAAAGTTTTCATTGGATGTTATAATGCTGGCATTATTGGTCAGGCTTCTTACATCATGTACCAATAACTGATTAGTAGATGAACTTGTATTGTAATAATTGAGGCTGCGAAGTTCGCTACCTAAGTTAGCCACAACAGAGAAATTAGAAACACGTTTGTTAAACATCAACAATCCTTGGGAATCCCATGACTTATTATTTTGCTGATACGCGCTGTATGATCCGTTTATATTTGACAATGACCCTTTTTGAATAAATGTATAACGGTTTCCCCACAATAAGTTACCCGATTCCTGAGCCTTGAATTTCAAATCCTTAGTTATACTTAAAGTTGCAGTTACACCACCTATAATAGTATTATGAGTATCCTGGTTGCCATTTTCATTAATATCCCAATAAGGGTTTTCAATACTGCCAGAGCCGCCACCGTTAAACGCGTTACCGTTAGCATCTTTCCAGGGGATAAGACTGCTTAAGGGTATGCTTAACACCGCGTTATTAAAATAATTATAAGGGTTGGCATTATCCTCATTACGGTAGGTTCTGTTAGTGACCTGTTCCTGTATATATTGCAAGCGGGCTTCGACCTTTATACGCGGCGAAAAATCACGGCTTACATTTAACTGAAAATTGTTTTTCTGCACCTGGTTTTGTTTCTCTATTACGTCCGTTGCATCGGCGCGGGTATAAGAAAAACGGACAGCTGATTTGTCGTCGGCATTACTTAGTGAAATGTTTTGTGATGATTGACTTCCTGTTTGAAACAAGGAATTAACACTATTTGGTTGTGGCGAGTAAGTGATTGGCTTGCCGCTTACAGAAAGATAAGGCTGACCGAGCAGGACGGTGCCCCAGTTACGGCCACCGCCTGTACCCGCTTGTACAACTTGCTGCCCTAAAGTACCTACTAATGTGCCGTTAAGCCTGCCATTACCACCTTCACCATATTCATACTGATAATCAGGATACTGTAAGACGCGCGAAGCCATGTAATTACCGTTATAGCTAATGCCTAAACCGGCATTCTTTTTCCCTTTTTTGGTAGTTACCAGTATAGCGCCGTTGGCTGCCTTTGAACCGTAAAGAGCGGCGGCGTTTGGCCCTTTTAATACCTCAATGCTTTCAATATCATCTGGGTTTAAGTCGGCAGCATTGTTTCCATAATCCAGGTTACCTACCTGCCCGTTCGAGTCGGTATTATCAATGGGCACACCATCAACTACCCATAACGGCTGATTATTACCTGTAATAGAGCCTGCACCGCGCAACTGTACCCTGGTAGACCCCGTAGGCTGACCGCTGGTAGTTAACTGTAAGCCCGAAATCTTACCGTCTAACAAGTCGGTAATGTTGGTTGCCCTGGCTTCTGTCATCTCATTAACATTTACACCCTGTACAGAATACCCTAAGGAGGCCTTTGTTCTTGATATATTCAGCGCTGTAACAACAACTTCTGTTAAATTTGCGTTTGCAGAAATTAGCTTAACATTTACCGCAGTTTTACCTGTAATATCAACTTCTTGCGTCTGATAGCCAATATAGGAAAACACCAATATATTGCTGGTTAAATTATCAACAGTAAAAATATAATTACCGTCCTGATTGGTAACCGTATGATGTTGTGTTCCCTTTAAAGTTATTGTTACTCCAGGTAAGGGGGCATCTTTTTCATCAGTTACTATGCCCCTTATAGTAACCGGAAGCGGAGATATTACAGAACTTACAACTGGCTTATTAACCGGTGTTATTACAATAGTATTTTTATTAATAACATAGCTAAACGGTTGATCTTTAAAACAGCTTTTCAAGGCTTCATTTAAAGAAACATTGGTTAAATGGATATCAACTTTGGCATCTTTAAGCATTTTAGCATCATATAATACGCTATATCCGCTTTGATTGTGAATTTCATTTAACACCTCTTTAAGGGTAGCATTTGTTTTATCCAGGCTGATTTTTTGTGCCATGGATGATGCGCTTACCTGTAAAAAAGTGGCCAGACATATAATGAATGACAGCTTCATAATTAGAAATGGTTTATAATTTACACAGAAAGTGCTTCTGCATCTAATTGCAGTAGAATTTTTATACATTTGAAATAGTTAGGTTTTTAAATAATTGGTTTTGTGAATACGATCATTAAAATTACCTGGCAAATACTACCGGGGGCGCTGCGAACGCTCCTGGTATTTTTATTTATCCGGTAATGTAATATTGAGTGTATATTTATTTCATAATATACAGCCTCCTTCCTTCCAGTTTATAATGAATTGATTGCGTAAGCTCCATATTGTTTAATAGTTCAGTTATATCTTTATATCTTGATACCGTCCCTCCAAACTCTCTGTCTTTTACATCTCCCAAATATTCAATATCTACATCATACCACCTTGATACCTGTTTCATAATGTTTATAATATTTTCATCATGAAATACAAAATAGCCATTTTTCCAGGCTATAGCTTCTTCAATATCAGCGTTTTTTACAGCTATTAAAACTCCATCATTTAGTACAGTGCCTTTTTCGCCGGGTATCAACATGGCGGTTGCCCGGCCCTTTAATAAGCGTACAGATCCTTCCAATAATGTGGTAGTTACTTCAGCGTTATTATTGTAAGCGTTTACATTAAAATGCGTCCCTAACACTTGCGTAGTAGTACCGTTCGCCTGTACCATGAAAGGTTTCTCTTTGTTTTTTGCCACTTCAAAATAAGCCTCTCCGTTAAGTTCAACATTCCGCTGATTACCAGTAAAAGTTACCGGAAAACGCAGTGAAGTGGCTGAATTTAACCAAACCCGTGTCCCATCAGATAATACAACCTGATACTGGCCGCCACGCGGGGTTGTAATTGTATTCATAGCAGCAGCAACATTGTCTGTTTTTTCACTCCCGGTTTTGCCAAATTGATAAACAAGCATTCCATTCCTCGACTTGCTGATCCGTGTCTGCCCTTCGGTAGCCAACTGCCCGTTTTTAGCATCGGTTAGTGTAATAGTTGAACCATCTGCCATAGTAAGAAATGCTTTATTACCACCCGGAAGCACATTACTATGGTTAGTCTTTGTAAATATTTTATGTTGAACGCTTTTACGATGAAATTTGGCAATCCATAAACCTGCAGATAAACCAATCAATATGGTTGCGGCTATCTGTAACCAGCCCAATCTTTGAAATTTGTTTTTGGAGGGGGTTTCTCTGCTTTTCTTAAGGCGCTGCCAAATGCGATCATGAACTTCCTGTTGGTCAATCTGATCATCGGTGTAATCAAAATCCACCAAATTCAATTCATCACGATACTTATCAAGCACCTTAAGTTCATCAGGGGTACATTGTCCTGCAAGATATTTTCTATACAGCGTTATAAATTCTTGCTTGCTAATCATGACGATCAGATATAATTGGTTATAGAGGTAAGTGTAGAAACAGCACAATAACTCACACACTTTTTTTATTTTATTATTTAAACAGTGTGTTTGAATATTAAAAAACAATTTCTACATTTAAAAATCCAATTATGTCTGTACCCTCTAACAGTGACGTTGATTTATGGAAAGCCGTACGTGAAGATGACGAATGGGCCTTTGCTGCACTTTTTAACCGGTACTGGTCAAAGCTATACAACGCTTCTTATAAGTACTTAAAAGACAGAGAATTGAGCGAAGAGATTGTTCATGATGTGTTTTTAAATATATGGGACAGGAGAAAAAAACTTGAAATTATTTCATTTCAAAACTTCTTGTTGCAGGCAGTGCGTTACCAGATCTATAACCGTATGAGAGCCGCTAAACCATCGGTTATATTTACGGGTGATAATAGTTATGAGGATTATGCCTGGGAAACCAACAAAGGCCTTAACAAGATAAAAGAAGAGGAATTTGAACAGGAGATTGATGGCTATTTACATCAATTGCCTATGCGATGCCAGGAAATCTTTAAGATGAGCAGGATGTATAATCTTTCTAACCAGGAAATTGCCACCCAATTAGGCATATCTAAAAGAAGTGTTGAAAATCAAATAGCGCTATCAATAAAACATCTAAGGGTATGCCTTAAACATATCGCCACTACCATCATATTGCTACTCTTATTAAGATAACGTCTTCTTTAAAATTTGGAAAAGATGGAAGCATGGCAATATATCTTAGTTTCAGGGTTGAGATAAAAATTGGAAAGATCAATTTTCTTAGACGTTAAACCCACACGATTTGTTTTCAAAATGCTTCTGTCTGAATAAAACTGACTGTCCTGATGATAACCTTAAAAGGAAAAGGATAGACGGATATTAAAAAGCCAGGACCGAAAAGTGGCCTACGAATTTGCCATAAAAGGGCAGGCAGTCATCCTATATTACAGCCTGGATTTTACTGGTTTTTTTAGCCGTGTAACTCCAGTAAACAGGGCTAAATATTTGTCTGAAGGACTTGCATAACAGCAAGGTTATGAACGATAAAAAAGTTTTTTCATCAGTATTAATTTTTATCGATATTCTCTTCAATTCGCAGGCTTTCCTTGTGAATGGCATTTAGCAATTCGGTTACGAATTCTGCAGATAAACCTTCCTTTTCGCCTGCTGCTATAGCTTTGTTTAAGACTTGCCGCCATCAGACAGGTGCCGGGCCCGGTAAAAAATATTGTGCTGGTGCATGGAGCATTCGTTGACGGTTCGGGGTGGAAACCTGTTTATGACATTCTTGTAAAAAGGGGCTATCATGTATCTGTAGTCCAGCAACCCCTAACCTCTTTTCAAAACGACCTTGCGGCGGTGCAACATGTACTCGATATGCAAACCGGCCCTTGT
Source organism: Mucilaginibacter sp. (assembly GCA_028287805.1). Lineage (GTDB taxonomy): Bacteria > Bacteroidota > Bacteroidia > Sphingobacteriales > Sphingobacteriaceae > Mucilaginibacter. Next base: position 5,705 of record JAQBOY010000321.1, on the reverse strand, counting down.
ATTTTAGTTGGCCACAGCTACGGCGGGGGACTGATCACCGAGGCTGGTAATGACCCGCACGTAGTCGGACTGGTATACATTGCGGCGCATGCACCGGATAAGGGAGAATCGGAGGCAGACAATGGTAAACGTTTCCCGCCCGCTTATAAATCCCTGCAAAAACCGACCAATGGCTTTGATTATATCGATCCGGCTCAGTTTTATAAAGATTTTGCCGCGGATCTGCCCAAAGAAAAGGCTGAATTTATGGCTAATGCTCAAATGCCTACCGCTGATGGTGTATTCCATGCCGTTATTCTGAATTCGGCTTGGCGCCTAAAACCTAGCTGGTACATGGTGGCAAGCGCTGATCGAATCATCAATCCCGACCTGCAGCGCATGTATGCCAAAAGGGCTAACAGCAGTACGATTGAGATTCAGGGCGCCAGCCATTCTGTTTTCGAATCGCATCCCAAAGAGGTTGCTCAGTTGATCATCGAGGCTGCAACCAAAGCAGGAAATAAATAGTTCTTAAATCATAAATATTAATAAAATGAAAATATTGGCAATAACCCATACTTCAAAATCGCAACGCAAGCGAAGAAAAAAAAAGAAGGACCATTAAATCAGCTTTAGCTGCCGGTCGCCCGAGTAAGCGGTCGGTAAAGGGAATGACAGGAAGAGATCAGAGACAGTTTTCTGAAAATGACGAAAGGATTGAAAAGAAGCGATATTTAATGAGGAAAGTCCACTCGAAAATAATGATGGGTTTATAGCATAAAAAAAGACTGTCGCGAATGTAACAGTCTTTTTTGCTTAGTTTTTTATGATCTTATAAATACTTCCCTTGGTGTTTCCGGGGCCGGTATCCGGATTGGTTGAAAAATAAAGCTCACCTGCCGGATCTTCACCGAACCCGGTTATTTTTAAGTTGGGGGGGATATTTTGTAAGGTTATATCACCTCTTCGCCATTTATCGCCTGCTTTTTCCAAAAAGAACACTTTTCCTATCCAGTCGGCAAATACATATTTGCTTTTTAAACCAGGCATTTGTCGTCCGTTATAAATATAGCCCCCAATAATACTTACCCCTGTTTTATGGCTATATTCGGTTATGGGCAAGGTAATTCCCTCAATAAGACATCCTGTAGCGGGGTTATAGCAATGTGTTCCTTCCATTAAACGCCAACCGTAATTAGCGCCCCTGGTAACGATATCCACCTCTTCCCACAAGTCCTGACCAACATCGCCTGCAAACATTTGACCCGTGGCTCTATCGAAGGAAAACCGGTATGGGTTACGGAAACCATAGGCCCATATTTCGGGATTTGCGTCATTTCTGCCGACAAACGGATTGTCTTTAGGCACAATATATCCAACGCTGGTATTAACATCTATACGCAATATTTTAGCAAGCCAGGTATCCAGTTTTTGACCGTTACCAGCCGTGCCGTGTTTGTCGCCCTGGCCACCGCCATCGCCGAATGAAATATATAAATAGCCATCGGGGCCAAACTTGATACAGCCACCGTTATGATTTGATTCCGGTTCTTCAATAGTAAGTATAATACGCTCACTGTTAGCCTCCACCCTACCTGAATCGGCCGATAGTATATACTCGGCTACTACGCCGGTATGATTTGATTTTTGGGTAGACGGCCTGCTGTAAAACACATAGAATTTTCTATTGGTTTTAAATTTCGGATGCAGTGCGATGCTCAACAACCCTCTTTCTTCATAACCGCCGTTTAACTTTACCAGCTTGTTGTGCAGGTCAAGCAATGGCGCCTCACTTAATTTCCCGTTTTTAACTACGCGGATCTTCCCAGTTTGTTCCGTAATCCAGACATCTCCGTTACCCGGGAAAGTCATATCCGTGGGTGCATTCAGATTTTCAGCAACCAGTTGAACTTTTAAAGTGATGGGTGATGGCTCTTCAATTTTCGCGGGCGGTTTAGTGTTGTTAAAAGAAGGGAGCAAAGACATGAAAATGCCCGAACCCAACAGGATAATAAAGGATGTCCATAACTTTGATGGTTTCCAGAGGCGTTGATGACGGAATTTGTTTTTCATTATTTCGTTAGATTCAGGTTAATATTTATTTATAAAATCAAACCACAGCGTCCCATTGATTGGTTCGCCGGAATTATGATTTTTTTGCCCTTGTGGCCCCATTATTTTTGCTGACTGAAATTTGGTGCCGATAGGGCTTATGCCATTTAAAAACCCGATGCCGCCAGGGGGGAAAGCAGGCTCTACATTATGATTAGGCAGAGCGGCCTTCTCTAATGCCGGATGAAGCATTTGCAGGTATAGGTTTTTGTTATCCGTATACACGGCAAATGCTGATTCCGTGTTTTGAATTACCGCCCAGTTTATTTCGGCATGGTAACCTTTAAATTCCGGGTATCCCCAGGTTTCTCCGGTAATCGTATTGTTATATGCTTTTTGCCATACGCCAAACTGCTGTCCGCGTAACCTGTTTTTCCAAACCCGGTAAGGGCCGCGGCCCAGCCATTTCATTCCTGTAATTTTTTCTTCGGGATAATTAAAAGTGATCCCCATAAAATCGGCATCCTGCGTCTGCGAATAGGTGTAGTCCAGTTTTACGGGATGGCCGGACATAAAGGTCCATTTTACATGCAATGATCCGGCACCCTGGTAGTCAGCTTCCACCACATATTTGTTATTTGAACTGTTGTAAGTAAATGTGTTTAATGTAGTATTTATTCCAGCCAATACAGGCCCGCCAGACAGCGATATATCCGTTTTAGGTTTTGATACCTTTTCCATATAACCGGTTGCTCTGTTAAAATAATATTTGATGTTATCGCACGTAACGATGAGCTCTGTATCTGTTGCATTGCTGACGATAGCCCGTTTTGAACCAGATGCAAGTCCTTGATTAATAACCGGAGGGGGTTTGATGGCCCAGCTCCAGGTAAACAGTTCTTCATGATCAGGACCATAGGCTTTCAGATAAAGCGCTTCGTTTTTTGACCAGGTTTTAGGCAAATTCAGATTTAGGATACCCTTTTTTCCCGGTGCCAGCTCAAGCGGTAAAGGTTTGCCGGTAGCCATTACAACAGCTGTAGTTGTTGTGCTTTGCGCCGATGGAAACTTAACCAGCTGCCATTCAAATTTGCACTGACTTAATTTAGTGAACGCATACCGGTTCTCTACTTCTATCTTTCCATCAAAAGTTTTGTCTATAGGTTGTGGGTTAATGTAGACAGGCGACCATATTTCTTTAATTGTATAAAAGCTGGCTTCTTTTTCGCGATGCGGACCAACAATCCCGTCTGGGGCATGGTTCCCATCACCGTCATAGGTGTTGTTTTTATCAGTACGGATTACAACCTCATCTAAAAATGACCATATAAAACCGCCTGCTCCATGCGGATGTGTTTGCATCAGGCTCCAAAAATCATCCAGTCCGGCTCCTGCTCCTCCGTCATACAACCCATGCATGAATTCCGTAGGAAAAAACACGTCCTGCTCAGTAGCAACTGATTTTAAGATATAGTTATAATCAGGATAGTGTTTGGTGTTTGTACCCCTAAATTTTTCCCAGGGGTGTATTACCGTTCGTTTTTGCGGATCGTAAAGGTCATAATCATCATCTAATAAGGTATTCCAACCACCTTCATTGCCGTTGTCCCAAAATATGATGGAGGGGTGATTTACATCCCGCACAACCAATTCCTTAACCAGTTTATGACCCACTAAAGTATCATATTTAGCTTCCCAGCCGGTTAACTCGTCAAGTACGTACAATCCGAGCGAATCACAAACATGCAGAAAATCCTGATCCGGCGGATAATGCGACATTCGCACAGCATTCATGTTCATTTGCTTCATAAGCTTTACATCCATTACTTGTACAGGATGGCTCAGTGTGCGGCCGGTTTCCGGCCAGAAGCTGTGACGGTTACTTCCTTTAAGGATTATTTTGGTGCCATTTATATATAAGCCATCTTTTATACGAACCTCTATAGTTCGAAACCCAAATTTTTCTTTGATCTGGTGAATGGTGCCTTGTTTGTTTTTCAGGGATACGACGACCTGGTATAAATTCGGAAACTCTGCGCTCCACAACCGGATATTGTCAAAATTATTTTTCAGTTCAAGGTGGTCCTTATTCCCATTTGCAGCAATTGAAAAGGGTTTGCCCACGTTTTCACCGGTCAGCTTTTTTACCTGTGCTTCAATGAGCTCATCACCATGTAGTCCCCGGGCGTAAATATCCACCTGGAAAGACCCGTCAGCTTTTGCATTTATAGCCGTACGGTCAATAAATGTTTCCGGAACAATTTCCAGGTAAACCGGGCGGAATATTCCCCCAAATACCCAGAAATCACTGTTTCCGCGTTCCGCGTCATTTACTGAAGCGTTAGCCGATGTTTTGTCTACGATAACCTCGAGCAAATTAGGTGCATTAGGAATAAGCAAATCGGTAATATCATATTTAAAACGGTAAAAACTTCCCTGGTGTATTGCGCCGGCTTGCTTCCCGTTGATCAGCACTTTAGTATCGGTCATTGAACCCTCAAACACGATGAAAACTCTTTTTCCATGCCAGCTTTCTGCAAAAAACTGGTGTTTATAATGTCCTTGCTCATTCGCCTTCACTTTATCATGACCATAATTATAAGTGCCAAAACCCTGTAATTCCCAATTGGATGGTACCGCTATTTTTGTCCAGGTGCCGCTTTGACGACCGCCGGAACAATAAAAATCCCATTGGACGGTGTGGTCTTTATCCGTACCGGAAAGATATTTTGTAATTGTTTCTTGTGAAAACGAGCTTAAGCAGAGACAAGCGAATAGTATTTGAAGAAATATTTTTTTCATTACTTTTTATTAAGAAATTCCAATTTAAACCAGCCTTCTTAATTACCATTAATTAGCCGTTCCGGAAAGCAAATTGCTTGCAATTTTGAACAAGAATAGTTGTTTCTAAGTGAGTAAAAAAGGATATGCTCAACTAAAACTACGCAATCGTTGCCAGAACTTTAGGCATTTTTTTGTTTTTGTGCGGTTGATAGAAATAAAATCCAATAGTTCACAGGATTTTGTTCATTTTGATGATGTAAGATGCGGAGAGGATGGATTGTAATCGCCGTTAAAAACCCCGCTATTTTGATATTTTCAAGGGTTTTAACGCTGTACTCACCGCACCATTCACCACTTTTAATCTGTTTTAGTATAGTTGCAAATGCTATTAGTCAAATATAAAAAAACACTTTTTTTTGCAAAAATGCATTAAATCCGAATTGGATTTATTCGACGTTCGCTATACTGTTATCAGTAAAGATTGCTGGGACTCACCATCTACAGGAAACGCAAAAACGAAACTGACCTGGAAGCCGAGCCCCTGCTCACCAGCGTAGGCTTTTGAACTCCAGTTCTGCACGGATGCTCATTTTGTCCGGCTTGTTGCCATCCTCATCGGTATAGTTTTGCAATAATATGGCTGGCCTTTAATGGCCATTACCTGTTAGGGTATTATTTTTAACCATACTTTCCAAAGCTTTATCCATATAGATTCCATGCGCTCCGTTATATTGAGACACATTATTACTAATCACAATTTGATGGAAGCTATCAAGTAAAGTATCGAATTGAATGCCGCTTTCATCATTTCCCTCAGTCAGGTTTCCGGTTACTTTTACGTTGTTACTCTCGGTACACCTGATGCCTGAAAGTTTATTACGTGCAGCTTC
>JAQBOY010000281.1 GCA_028287805.1 Mucilaginibacter sp. | reverse complement strand
CCAAATCTATATTATCAACTTCAATTTTAGCTAATTTTTGAATAATAGCCTGTTGACTATTTTTCAGATCTTCCAATTCATGGACAATCTTTTCCATCAGTCCAAACTTCTTTAACTTATCCATAACCTTCTTTTTTTTATCTAAGAGTAACATTAAATCATTAAAATTGTTTAAGATTTGGATATTTCATATATAACTAATAACTTAGTTGATATGAAATGTATCTTATCTCTGTTTATTCTACTCTCCGGCTTTTGTATCACTGCATCAGCTCAGCAAACTACCAATATTGATAATGCCTTATTATTGGATTATTACCAGAACCAGCGGTTTACTGACGCGTATAACTATCTAAAAGCTACCTACCCTGAACCTGTAACCGAAATTAAAGCACTTTCAAACCTTGCCTATACAGCGCAAATGTCAGGCAAATTAGCCGATGCAGAAACATATTATCAGCGCGTTTATGATAAGGATTCCAGCAACGTAGCCACCTTATTTAGTTTGGGGAGTATCAACGTAAGCCGGGGAAATAACCTTAAAGCTATAAATTATTATAAAAAGATATTACTGAGAGACAGCACCAATTTTAATGTATATAAGCAATTGGCCAATCTATCACAAAACGTAGCTGATACAGCTAATTATAGTAAATATTTACAAAAAGCAAATGCTATAAACCCGCAGGAACCTGATGTGGCCTATGACCTGGATTTACTATATGTGGCTTTTAAAAAATATGATAAAGCAGCAAGTGTGTTAGATAAAGCTATACAAGCAGATACCGCTAATTTATTGCTGCAAAAAGGTAAAGCCCAGGTGACCTTCCTATTAAAAAAGTACCCGGAAACAATTAGTGTTTGCATGAAGTTGATACAAGCCGGCGATAAACAAGCAGCAATTGTAAATTGGCTTGGCATCTCCTATTTCAATTTAAAACAATACAAGCAATGCATAGCCGCCTTTCAATTATCAGCTGGTAACATGCAATATGAGGCTACTTTTTATTATATAGGCATGAGCTATAAAGCTTTGAAGGATCAGGTAAACGCAATTACTTTTTTACAAAAAGCAATAACTGACGGTATTTCGCCTAATATTAATAACTATTACAGTGAGATAGCTGATTCTTATGAACAATTGCACTTTCCTAAAAACGCATTAACGGCTTATCAAAAAAGCCTGCAATTTAAAGAGAATCCGCTCATTTATTATTTGTTAGGCAACCTGTATGATAGTGAATTAAAAAACAGGAAAAATGCCTTACGTTATTATAAGAAGTTTTTAGCTGCTAAGCCGGATGAAAAACAGCAAACTTATGTTGAGTACTCCAAAAGCCGTATTGCTGCATTAAACCATTAACGCTGCATTAGCCGGGCTACATATTTGCCGATAATGTCAAACTCCAGGTTAACTGCGGAGCCTTCACGTACATTGTGCAGGTTGGTATGTTCAAATGTATAAGGGATAATAGCTACAGAAAAACTGTTAACCTGTGAGTTTACTACCGTAAGGCTGATGCCATTAACACAAATCGAACCTTTCTCAACGGTGATATTACCTTGCGCGGTATCATACTCAAAAGTATATTCCCAGCTGCCGTCAAGTTCTTTAAAATAAGTACAGATAGCGGTTTGGTCAACGTGCCCCTGTACAATATGGCCGTCAAGCCGTGCATTCATTTGCATGCAGCGCTCCAGGTTTACAGGCTCATTCAGTTTTAAATGGCCGAGGCTGGTTTTATTCAGTGTTTCTTCAATAGCGGTAACGGTATGTTTTCCGTCGGCTACCGCAACTACGGTTAAGCATACGCCATTATGCGCAACCGACTGATCAATCTTTAATTCATTAGAAATGGCCGACTCAACTGTAATATGCAAGTTGCCCTGTTCATGGCGCAGATCAGTTATTTTACCTAATGTTTCTATTATTCCTGTAAACATATACTCCGGATCTGCCAACTGGGCAGATAAATTTTTAAGTTGCAAAACTAATTATATTAATTTAGGTTTATTATAAAAGCCTCATCATGCCCAAGCAAAGCGCCGGAATATTACTGTACAGAAACAAAGATAACCGCTTCCAGATTTTCCTGGTACATCCCGGCGGACCATTTTTTAAAAATAAGGATGAAGGTACATGGTCAATCCCAAAAGGTGAGTTTTTAGACGATGAAGATCCTCTTGATGCTGCCAAACGTGAATTTTTAGAAGAAACTGGGCAAGCTATTAATGGCAACTTTACCAATTTGGCCCCGGTTCAGCTGAAAAGCGGTAAAATTATTCATGCCTGGGCGGTTGAGGGCGATATTGACCATGAAACAATCACCAGCAATTTGTTTGAAATGGAATGGCCGCCAAAGTCGGGCAAAATGAGTGCTTTCCCCGAAGTTGACCGGGCAGCATGGTTTGAGCCGGAGATAGCCAAAGTAAAGGTTAATCCCGCGCAGACAAAGCTGATAGAGGAGTTAGAGAAACTGGTTTTAAAAGATGTGTAGCTGTAGAAAACTTTACCAGCACTCTAATCGGGAAGACCTACAATTCCTTCCTGTTCCTAACCCAATTAGACCCTTCGCTCACCACAACCTCAGTAGCCGCTACCTTACCCGCATTTAATAAACGCTCCATTACCAGGGCGGCAATCAACGCTTCTTCTTCATTGCCAATTTGCAATACTTCGGGAGTAAAATATTTTTTTACAAAATGCGTATCAAATTTTCCCGATGTAAAAGCTTCATGCTGCATAACAAAGCGACCAAAGCCAAGCGTAGTAGTTATTCCTGTTATCTGATACTCGTTAATGGCACGTACCATCCGTTCTATGGCTTCAATCCGGTCCTTACCATAAGTAATCAGCTTAGCTATCATGGGGTCATAGTAAATGGGGATCTCCATACCCTGCTCAAAACCATCATCAACCCTAACACCCGGTCCTTTAGGTATAACATAAGTTTGCAGTGTGCCAATATCCGGTAAAAAATTATTAGCAGGGTCTTCGGCATATACCCGCAACTCTACGGCATGGCCTTTTATCTCCAGTTCCTCCTGTTTAAAGCTGATAGCCTCACCCCGGGCAATACGTATCTGCTCCTTAACCATGTCAATACCGGTAATAAGCTCCGTAACCGGATGTTCTACCTGCAGGCGGGTATTCATCTCTAAAAAATAGAAGTTTAGCTGTTCATCCATAATAAACTCTACTGTGCCTGCGCCGGTATAGTTTACAGATCGGGCCACATCCACAGCGCATTTGCCCATCCGTTCCCTTATAGCTGGTGTAAGCACCGCTGACGGCGCTTCCTCTATCACTTTTTGATGGCGGCGCTGCACGGAGCAATCCCGCTCAAACAAGTGAACGATATTACCATGGGTATCGCCCAGCACCTGTATCTCAATATGCTTTGGGGATGAAACATATCTTTCAATAAATACCGACCCATCTCCAAAGGCAGACGTAGCCTCTGAGACCGCGAGCTGCATCTGCTCCTCAAAATCACTAACGGCATCTACAATGCGCATACCCTTGCCACCACCACCGGCAGCCGCTTTAATCAGGATGGGGAACCCTACCTCTATTGCTCGTTGTTTGGCCTCGTTAATATCTGTAATGGCTTCCTCTGTACCGGGAACCATAGGAATGTTATATTTCATAGCCGCAGCTTTGGCTGATAGCTTGTTGCCCATCACTTCCATAGCCTCGGGCGAGGGGCCAATAAGGATTAGTCCCGCTTCGCGAACCATGCGGGCAAAGGCCGCATTTTCGCTCAAAAAACCATAGCCGGGGTGGATGCCTTCCGCACCAGTTTGGCGACAGGCGTCTATGATCTTCTCGCCTGCCAGGTACGATTGGCTTGATGGCGCTTCACCAATAAATACAGCTTCATCGGCATACCGCACGTGTAAAGCGTCACGGTCGGCAGCAGAATAGACGGCTACCGTTTTAATACCCATTTCACGTGCTGAGCGCATTACTCTTAATGCGATCTCACCGCGATTAGCTACCAGTATTTTTTGCATAACTCAAAGTTAGTTTTTTTGTTGAATTGTTAGGTGAGGCTCTTACTTATCTGTTCAGAACTACAAACATAAATCCGCTTTCATCCTTTTATATGAATACATATTAACCAATTATGCAAAACAGCATTGAACTTATACAATACTTCTATTATCATATGTATAAATTAATCCTGCTTTTCCTGCTACTTCCACTATCACAACAACCCGACTGGCAGCTCAATAACGAAAAAGACGGCATCCGCGTTTACACCAGCACCGCAACTGCAGATAACAAAACAAAACCTATTAAGGTAGAGTGCACCTTTAATACAACTACCACACAATTAGTTGCCGTGTTGCTGGATATAAAAAATTATACCAACTGGGTATATCATACCAAATCTGCTACGGTGGTGAAGCAGGTTTCACCTTCAGACCTGTATTACTACTCGGAAGTTAATGTGCCCTGGCCAGCGCAGAACCGTGATTTTGTGGCCCACATTACGGTAACCCAAAACCCCGAAACTAAAATAGTAACAGTGGATGCGCCTAACGTAGCCGGACTGGTGCCGCAAAAAAATGGCATTTACCGTACTAACAATTCCAAAGGTAAATGGCTCATTACCCCCGAAGGACATGACCACGTGAAGGTG
>JAQBOY010000276.1 GCA_028287805.1 Mucilaginibacter sp. | reverse complement strand
TCTGAATATCATCTTTGTAGCCCGACCGGATACTGGGGCCGGTAAGCGCCATGTCACTGGTAAATTGGGTTAATTGCCCTATTTTTTCATCCAGCGTCATCTTTCCAATCAGATTATTGACAAATTGATCCATTTTTGCCTTTTCAGCGGGTTTTTGCTGAGCAATAACAGCACTGCCTGATATTAAACCAAGCGCCAGTACAGTTAATTTTTTTTTAAATAACATATTAATTAAGATAGTAGTTGTATTTAATTCTTTAATGCCGGACTTTGAAAATCGAGCTTTTTAAGGCCCTGCTTAACTTCGGGGCAACTCATAAACAATTTCCAGAGCAAGCCTGATCTGTAATTTTCTATCATGGCAATAATAGGCCCCTGATCAATAGCGAGGTAAGATTTTGCATACCAGTTTTGTGATTCATTAAATGCATCAACGAAACCGTACTCTCCCCATATTTTATCACCCAAATCATAATAAAAATGACGTAAAGCCTGTATAGAATATTCAGGCGTATACGGAATAGCAGATAATGCGGCAGTTGGTGCAATAACACCAACATCATTGGTAGGCGAACTGGCTGTATAGCCGCCATTAATATCGCTTGCTGTCAATCCCCAGCAATTTGGCCCGTAACCTTTAAACTTTTTCGGATTATCAACACAGTAGTCGTGATTGATGAGTGTTTGATTCATATTCTGGTCCCAGTAATCGGCATTTCTATCCTTTAATCCCTTCGGGTTTAACCCCATAAAGGAATATTGAGAATAGAAAAGGGGCCCTCCGAAATCAAATCCCAGTGGTAAAACATGTCCATAAAAAGTTTTACCATTCTTAAAAAAATCGCTTTGTGTCCAACCGTTGTAGTATACATCCTTATTTACAGGATATCTTTCGCCCGAGGCTGCCAGTATATAAACAATCATGCATTCATTAAAGCCTCGTATAGGAAAATTCATGGCCCAACCATTGTTTGGCGACCAGTGCCAATATAATACATCTCTTCCGTCGCGAGTGAACCAGCTCCATTCTATTTCACTCCACAACCAGTTTATCTTTTCACGTATTTCCCGTTCCTTAGGAGTATTGGCATTAAAATATTGCCTTGCGCATAACAGTCCTTCAAAAAGATATGAAGTTTCTACAAGGTCGGCACCATCATCTTTGCGCCCAAAACGAATCACTTTTCCGGTGCTTCCATCCAGCCAGTGCGGAAATACTCCATGGAAAGCATCTGCCTTCCACAAAAAGTTAACAATCTTCAACATACGGTCACCTGCTTGCTCGCGTGTGATCCATTTCCTGTCTGTAGCTACTACAATACCCATTATGCCAAAGCCAGAGCCGCCAGTAGTTACCACTTCATTACCATAGTTATAAGCTACATTACTGCGTTCACGTGCTAATCCGCTTACCGGATGTGCAAAATCCCAGAAATAACGGAATGTTTGCCGTTGTACCACATCAAGTAAAGCACTGTCTGAAAGCCCCTTGATAATACCTACCGGCTTGATTCCATCAGCTATACCTTTACCTTTTTCTGTTTTATTTTGGGCAAAACAGTTAACAGACAGGATGATTAAAGAGATTATAAAAAGTATTTTTTTCATTCAACTATTATTAAAGATCAGGTCCCTGAATCCGTTATTCTCATCCCGGCTTTTTACTTCAAGGTAACTTATAAATAAGTTCCGGGGCAAATTGCTCCGGTTAAAACAATATTAATTTTTTACACCACTGATTACTATATAGAAAAACCTGATTATCTTAAAAAGGGCATCCGCCCCAAGCGGACACCCTTTCAATTAGCAACTGTTATCTTCCTGCTAACTCCAGATTGTATAATGCTGTTACTTCATTTTTGGCAAGAACCTTATTATAAATTCTAACCTGATCAATTTTACCGGTCACATAACTTGCCCAATTCTGGGCAGTAGCACCTGATGTAAGAGATGGTGTAGTTTGAAACTGAAAAGTTCCGAATACCATTTTAGTAGCACCCGACCAATCCAATGGCGCAAAACCTGTTGGTGTAATTGTGCCTGCAACATTTCCGTTGTAATAAACATTCATTTCGCCCTTTGTATCATCGTAAGTAACCGAAATATTTATCCAGGTATTCCATGGCTTACTAACCGAATAACCGCCAGCCCATGCGTCAACTCCGGATAGTCCTGTTGCCTTGTTAAATCCATGCACCTTTAGCACACCCGTTGTTGCTGTTGAACCATTATCAAAATAGATATCAAGTGTTCCCCAAAAGCCCTGATCCTGTGCTATGCTAAGTATAGACACAGCACCGTTTGTATTTTGTGCCATATTTGCCCAGGTGCTTACCGTAAAGCTGTGCAAGCTTTTTACTGCCGACGGAACATTTGACACCACATAGCCATTAGCCGCTCCCTGTAAAGCCTGCCCTTTAACACCGGCACTAAAGCTTGTGCCGGTTGCTGTTCCTGCTGTTTGGGATAAACTGTCTGTAAGATTGCCATTAAAAGGCCAATATGCTATTAAATTGGTGGGATATATGTCTTGTGATCTGCTATAGCCGCCATAAGTTGGCGGCGGTTTTGGCGGAGCGTAAGAACTAGCTTTAAACTCTTTCTGACAGGAAAAAAGCATTAAGCTTACAACTGCAATAAAAACCAATGCAGTAGAAAAAGTATATTTAAATGTTTTCATTTTGTTGATTTTGAGTGATTAATAACCCGGATTTTGCGTTAATACCCCTGCACTGTTGTCAATTTCATTTTGTGGAATTGGCCATACCTCATTTTTATTAGCTTTCCAACCCCTCGGTCCAAATACCTGCGCGGCGCGGCCCTGGCGAATTACATCAAAATAACGATCAAACTCCATAGCCAGTTCAACCCGGCGTTCCTGCCATATGGCGTTGCGCAAAGCAGTTTGATCTGTAGTAGTAACCTTAGGCAATATAGCTGCATTGCCCTGGCGTGCCCTGGCCCTTACCAATTCTAAAGACGATAAAGCCTGTGCGGTTTGTGCTAACTCATTTGCAGCTTCAGCATTCATTAATAATACATCGGCATAACGTATGGCTATAAAATCTTGCTGGCATCCTTCATTAAAACCGGAAACATACTGGCTAAAAGGAACATATGATTTTTGGTTATACATGGGATTATCACCCGATGCAGGTATAGCATCACCCTCAGGTGTAGTTTCTCCCCTAAAAATAATTGTTGCATCGCGGCGAGGGTCGCCGGGTTCATATGCAGCAGCAAGATCAGCGCTGGGTACGTTAAAACCCCAGCCACCACCTGTTACACCCTTTACACCTTGTATCTGGGAATATTGTGAATTAGATGCAGCAGGGTTATTAGGGATAAGCATCATTTGCAGCTCAAACACCGACTCTGAGTTATTTTTATTGTTTGTACGAAATAATTGCTCATAGTTGGGGAACAGTGAATACCCTAAAGCCATTACCTGGTTGGTGTAATTTAACACGTCAGTCCATTTTTTCTGATACATTGCTGCTTTAGCATGCAAAGCAAGCGCCGCGCCTTTTGTAGCATGGCCAATATCAACAGCACTGTAAGTTTGCGGCAAAACAGCAGCAGCATCATTCAGATCCTGTTCTATAGCGGCCCATACCTGTGCTTTAGGTGTACGCGCAATATTATACTCTGTAGCAGCTTTAGGTAAATGCAAGCGCAAAGGCACATCGCCAAAGGCTCTTACTAACCTGAAGTAAGCATACGCCCGTATAAACTTTGCTTCGGCCAGATAACGATTTTTTAAAGTAGCATCCATATTGATATTTGGTACATTGTCCAATATCTGGTTCGCAAAATTAATGGTTTGATACTCACCTGCCCAAAAATCAGCTAACTGGCCTTCACTTGAGCTGGCGGTAAAAAGATGGAAATTATTTAAGAATGAGGCATCTGTTGGCGTACTACCTTTGTCCACATCATCAGAACCCATACTTTCAGCAGCAAGTGCTGCAAAACCAATGTTTTTCCATTCGTGCAGGTTTGCATACATCGCATTAACAGCAGAGGTAGCATCAGCCTGAGTACTCCAAAATTGTGAGGCAGCCTTATTACCAGCAGGATTTACATTCAAAAAGCTTTTTTTACAGCTTTGATATATAGTTAAAGATGTTAGTAAGCTAATTCCAAGCATACTTCGCATCAAATAATTTCTGTTTTTCATTTTATAATTTAAAAAGTAACGTTAACACCAAAGTTATAAGTAGCATACAATGGATATACATTAGCATCTATACCCATATTACCAACTGTTCCTCCAACTTCCGGACTGAAGCCTTTGTAGCCAAAAATATTGATTGGATTTTGGGCATTGGCATATAGCCTGATCTTTTGTATTCCCCACTTAGTAAGGTTAAGGGACGGTATAGTATAACCTAACTGGGCATTCCTTACTCTGAAATAAGCACCACTTTCAACAAAAAATGAATTCGGATAGGAGTTAGCACTTGATCCAACATTTACTGAAGGATAAGTATTTGATGTTCCCGGACCATGCCAGCGGTGATTATAAAAATCCTGTGTGAAATTTTCATTCCCAAAACGGTAAGCAATATTCGCATTGTACACGCTTACATCTGCAACGCCCTGAAAATCTAAAGCAAGATCAAAGTTTTTATAGGCGAAAAAAGTATTAAAGCCATAACTGTATTTAGGATTAGGATTGCCTAAAGCAACACGGTCCCTCGGATCAATTATACCATCTCCGTTAGTATCCTGATAGATAAAATCACCCGGCAATGCATTGGGTTGCTGTTTCATTTGCGTAACCTGGGCTGCGGTTTGGTATATACCGGTTACGTTATAACCATAAAATTGTCCAATTGGCTCTCCTACAACAGTACGTGTTGCTAAAAACCCATTTGGCAAGCCGGTACCGCCTGAATATATAGGGTTTCTGCCGGTTACAACACTCACCACCTTATTAGTATTGACGCCAATATTGCCGCTAACGGAATAGGTGAAGTCTTTGCTGGGCTGATCCTTCCAGGTAAGGGCTAACTCAAATCCACGGTTCTGGATAGTAGCCTGGTTACCAATGATACTTCCTGAGGTAGTACCAACTGAAGTAGGCACCGGAATACTGAATATCGCATCCTTAGTTTTGCGGTCATAATAGTCGGCCTCCAAAGAAAGTTTGTTGTTAAGAAAGGATGCTTCTAAACCGAGGTCAGTAGCCTCTGCTTTTTCCCATACAATGGTTGGAGGAACTACTGTAGTTATGCTTGCTCCAGGGTAAGGTTGCTGCGGGTTTCCAAAAACTGCTGTAAGATATGGGTCTGCTGCTACCACTTGTACTGATGGATTGATAGGAACTACTGAGTTACCTACCCTACCCCAACTGCCACGGAACTTCAAATTATTAAATATATGCTGGTTCTTCATGAAGTCTTCGTTACTTACTACCCACCCCGCACCTACAGACGGAAAGTTTCCGTAGGAATTAGGATAGAACTGAGAAGCTCCGTCATGGCGAATGGATGCATTCAATAAATATTTATCTTTATAAGCATAGTTTACCCGTGCAAATTGTGATAAAGCACGCGTATGAATTTGCAATGTAGGATCAGCGTAATAATTTACGTGTGTAGTATCAGGAAATGATGAGTACATATTACCTGTGGCATAAGGCACGTTATTAGCCCGACCATTATTCTCTTTAACACTATTGTTCTGAGCACTATAGCCCAGCAACGCGGTAAACCTATGTTCCTTTATCTGATAATCATAGGTAAGAGTATTTTCCCATATCCAGTTACGTGTTTCAGTATGGGTTAAACTCAGCACGGTTGAATTGCTCTGCTGAGCAATAGTAGCAGCATACAGCGGGGTATATGCCCTTACTTCTGCCTGACCTAAATCGCCTCCAAAACTTGTTTTAAATTTAAAGTGCTTTAAAAATGATATTTCTGCATAAGCATTTCCGGTTAAACGGTAATTTTTTGATTTTTGATTGAAAAAATCAATGGTCGCCTGAGGATTATAATTGTTTCCATTACCCAGGTTATAATCACTGGGATCGCCATATTTACCTGTATTATAGAAAACAGGAAGCACCGGGGCAGCACCATACAATTGATGAAATATAGCTGTGTTAATGTCCTTCGAATTGCTGGAAAGACCATTAGCACTATACCCTAACTTCAGTCCTTTAATTACATTAAAATCATTGGATAAATGGGCAGTATAGCGCTGATAGTTATTGGTTTTCACTATACCATCCTGATCAAGATAGCCAAATGAATAATTGTAGGTGGTTTTAGCTGTACCCCCGCTTGCTGATATCTGATGGTTAGTTACAAACGCATTCCTTAAAATTTGCCCATACCAGTCTGTTCCTTTACCAAAGCTTGAAGGGTCGGGAAACAGGGTGGGTGTAATATTATTGTACGTATATAACTCATTAATAGCAGTAGCATATTGAGTGGCATCCGCCATTTTAACCGCATTGGTAGCAGCCTGCCAACCGGCATATCCGTTGTAATTAATCACAGGTTTACCCTTATTACCATGATTGGTTGTGATTACTACAACTCCATTTGCTGCCCTGATACCATATATTGCCGTACTTGAAGCATCCTTTAGCACAGACAGGCTTTGGATATCATTAGGGTTTAAAAAGCTGATATCTGAATACCATACACCATCAACTACAAACAACGGGCTGGTATTGCCATAAACAGTTCCTAACCCTCTTATAGTAATTTGCGGGGAAGAACCGGGGGTGCCATTGTTAGTAATATTAACGCCAGACACTTTGCCCTGTAAAGAGCTTACGGCATTTACAGAAGCCTGTTTGGATATTTCAGATCCTTTTACCTGTGAAACTGATCCGGTAACATCAATTTTTCTTTGTGTACCATACCCTACTACTACAACCTGTTGCAGTTCATTTATTGCAGGTTGTAATTTAACATCAATAGTACTTTGCCCGTTTGTGGCTGCTACCTGAAAAGTAGTGTAGCCAACAAAGGTGAAAGTTAAGGTTGCAGGTGAAGGCAACGAAATGGAGTATTCACCATTTGCATTTGTTTGGGTACCATTTGTTGTTCCTTTTACACTAACGCTTACACCAGCCAAACTTTCGCCGGTTGTGGCATCTGCAACTTTACCCTTTACGCTAATATTTTGCGCAAGTGCTGCATTAATAAAAAAGAAACACAACAGTACTAAGCCTGAGATTGTAGAAATTCTCTTCATAGTTAATTGAGTTTAAATGAAATAATTGGTTATTGAGAGTTCGAAGTTGAACAGATAATAGATTTTAAACAAATTATTGCACCTCTACTTTAATACATCAGATAGAAAAAAACTTACTCAACCCGCAAATTATAAAAAATATAAAATATTGACAATCAAATAATTAACCCATTATCAGTGTAAGTAATACATACAACAAATACCACTATTTGCAAGGTTAAAGAAAATGGCGCTATGAGAGGTAATGATGTAGTAGGTAAAGCGTATTAAAGTTCCATAAGAAACTCTACCAGATTTTTATCATGTTCCAGGTTAAGTTTTTTTCGAAGCCGGTAACGACGGATTTCTACTCCTCTCAAAGTAATATTAAGCAGGGAGGCCATTTCCTTGCTGCTCATGTTCATTCGTAAATAAGCGCAAAGTTTTAGATCGTTTGGTACGAGATCCGGATGTTGTGCCTTTAGTTTTTTGAAAAAATTTTCATGTGCTTCATTAAAACTGTTCTCAAAAATATTCCAGTCGCGCTCATCACTCATACCTTCATCAATGACTTTCTGGATTCGTCTTAACTGATCTTCTGATAGTTTTTTGCCAGTAGCATCCTTTAAATCCACTATTTCAGAACGTATCTTTTGCAACAGCTCATTTTTGTAAACAATGTTCATGGCCGAGTTAGCCAGTTCCCTGCTTTTACCTGCCAAATCTGCTTGTAGCTGTTCATTTTTAATTTTAACGATCTGTTGTTCCCTCACAATAGATTCCTGCTTTAAAAACTCTTCCTTCTCATGCTGTAACTTTTGCTGCAAATGCAGCTGGTGATTTTTAAGCTTGAGCCTGTAATGATATTTGATGAAATAATATAACAACACTAATAATACACTATAACAAACTATTGCAATTTTACCAGCATACCATGGAGGCAGAATCCTAAAAGAAAAGTTAGTTACAGAGGAAATGGTCTCATCATTAATTTTTGCCCTTACCTTAAAATTATAGGTACCCTGGCTAAGGTTAGTAAACTCATTTTGTGATTGGTAGCTCCAGTCAGACCATTGTTTAGAATAGCCCTCAAGGAAATACTGGTATGTAATTTTAGACTGCCGGTAATAAGGCAGGGAATAGATAATACGGATATTATTTTGGGGGTATGGAATTTCCACTTCCGTTCCACTCGTGTTTTCGCTGATGGTTGTTACCTTACCGGTAATATTTTCCACCTTCCGCAAGAGCACCCGGGGCAAATTAATTTTGTTATTTAAAAGCGCATCTTCATCATGAAATATAACAAAACCATCATCTACACTGATGAGATAGATAGAGTTATTGATCCTGCTGATATTTTCATAGTGCTGAACCATACGGCCGTTAAGAACGCTAAACCTGTTCGAATCAATTGTAAAGTTGCCTGGTACAGATAAGTCTGCCAGTGCTACACGGCCATGGTTAATAAACCAGTACTTTTTCCCAACGGCAGGAATAATCTTATTGGAGGCCGAAAAGGTCCCTAACCTTTTATTGAGCTGCTGATATTTATAAAAGTGATCTGTAATATCATCATAAATATAAAATCCTCCGTCAGAAGAAAATACAATCCTGCTGTCCAGTTTAAATACATTAACGTTATAGCTGCCCGGTAAGCCGTAGCGCTGGTCGTAGTACTTTACAGATACCGCCTTTTTCAGATCATTGCTTAAACTAATTTTATAAATACCCTTGTACGCATGGCTTACCCATATCTGACCCTTGTCATCCTGCTCAACGTATCTGGATGGTTCACCAAATCCTTCAATTTTATGATCAAACAGCCAATTACCGCCTGCATCCTTATGATAAACCACCAGGCCAGTGTATGTACCCTGAATAAGCTGATCATTACTGAGCTTTTTGATTGTCCAGCCGCCATTAACAGCTGAAATTTTATTTATGGTATTACCATTTACCTGATAAGTGCCATCATTATGGCCGCAAAGCAGCCGCCCATCTATTAAAGAGAGGTCCCACACCTGCCCCTGAGTACCAGGTATAAGCTTAAAGTCAAATGATTGAAACAGCCGGTTACTGTTACCTGCCCATTCCGTATAAAAAAGGCCCTGGTTGGTTCCAAGATATATACTATTATTATGGATAAGGCTGGAATAAACAGTACCAAAACGGCCGGTTTTATCAAAATAGAAGTAAAGAGAAGAATTAAGTTCTATACGATCTATACCATTATCCAATCCGGCCCACAAATTTTGCTCATTATCCATATAAAGACTAAGAACTGTATTGTTCTGTAGCCCGCTTGATTTGTTGATCTGCTGTACCACCTTGCCCGAAGCATCAATAATAATGATTCCGTTAAGTATGGTACCAAAGGCAAAATATTTATTTCCTACAACAGATCCGTTATTAAGCTGGTAAGTTTTAAGAAAGTCATTAGCCTGATTTGCCCAGGGAATAATTTGTTTCCCATCATAAATAAATAAGCCCTTTTTAGCTGTTCCTATCAGCAACTTATTATCCTGGTAAGGTAAAATAGTGAGCACACCACTGTTCCCCAGCACTTCACTACCAGGTATAAATTGCAATT
Source organism: Mucilaginibacter sp. (assembly GCA_028287805.1). Lineage (GTDB taxonomy): Bacteria > Bacteroidota > Bacteroidia > Sphingobacteriales > Sphingobacteriaceae > Mucilaginibacter. Next base: position 2,247 of record JAQBOY010000276.1, on the reverse strand, counting down.
TATCATTAACCAGTTCTGACAACCCGGCTCCTACTTGTTCAACAAAATATCTTTTACCTGTTTTAAATAAAAAGAGATAAGGCTTAGGCGCTTTAATTATCCTGATCCTGCCATTTTTATAAATATATATGGAACCAAAGGTTTGAAAGAGTATCCTGTCGTTATCGATATAAATTTTCCATATTTCTTCATTAAGTGGGAACTTTGCAGGTATAAGGGGTATTAATGAATGATAGGTTAATTTCCCACGATCATTCTTTTGCCAGTATCCAAATTCACCAAAGCCACCTGTAAATATCCTTCCCTTAAGATCAGCTGCAACAGATCTGACAATTAAGCCATTAGGCATATGGTACGATTGCCAGTATTTGCCATCAAAGCACAACAAACCTTCAGAGTTGCCAAAATACATCATGCCGTGCTCATCTTTGGCGACAGACCAATTCTGATTACCCGACTGATACAATGCTTTTGTATAATTCTGAACATACGGGACACCAATACTTTTAATGTCTTCTGAGCGAACAGTAAAAAAACAGCAACAGATAAAGATAAAAAAGATGATAATTAAGCTACGCATGAATAGGCCAACACTTTATACAAACGGTTTATATGAATACGAAAGTACGGTTTGTTATTAAATAACATAAAGCTATCTTTTTGAATAAGCATTATGTTTTCTGGAAATCCTAAACTTTTACCTAATCAAACAAACACCTGAAAACAACCGTATAAGGGTTTTATAATATAAGGCATATATTACGCCTTGGGCGATGCCGGTCATTTAAAAAAATTGGCGGATAAGATTATTCTACAATATTATAACAGAATTGCTGTTTATTTTAGTCGGATAATTATTCAAGGACTTTACATACACCCCTTTTCAATATTTATGACAAAATAGATACCTATTTAAATTTGATTAACTCTTAATTATTTATTCAATTTGTCACTGAATTTTTGGAATGATATCGGGAAAGCCGCTTTACAATGGCCGGCAATACTTCCGCGTTTAAAGATCATATGCCGCGGAAAACTTAGAATATTTTGTTGGCTGGCCGTATTTGCAGTTCCTTTATGCTGCGCTGCGCAGGAAAAGGATACACTTACAAAAAATGTAAATGGTTTAAAATCCATGGCTGACACCGGCAAAAAAAACAATCAGGCAGAAAATATTACCAGTGTAAGGGGCCGGGTTACCGATGCTGTTTCCGGGCAGCCTATTCCTTTTATTGTTATTGCCTATACGGGCAGCCGTTATACTACCCATACTGACGTACAAGGTAAATTCGTTTTAAGTGCTCCCGGGTCATTCAGCCGTGTAACATTTTCTGATCTGGGCTATCTGCCGGTAACTAAAATGATTAAACCGGGCCAGGATAATGAATTATATGTGAGGCTACAAAGCAGTAATACGCAGCTAAAGGAGGTAGTGATATCTTCGGGTAAAAAAACACGTTACAAGAATAAGGGAAATCCTGCTGTTGAGCTTATTCAACAGGTGATTGATCATAAAGACCAGAACCGTATGGAAAGTGCAGATTATTTGCAATATGACCAATACGAGCGGATTGGTTTATCTCTTTCCAATCTTTCTTCCAAATTTATCAATAGCCGTTTTTTCAGTAAATATAAATTCATGCTGGATTCGACACAGGTTATAAACGGACAAGTGCAAACATCCCTGCCCGTTTACTTCAGTGAAAAAAGCTACCAGCATTATTATCGGAAAAATCCGTCAAAATCTATACAGGTGCTGGACGCACAAAAAGAAACCAATATTATCAGATTTATAGATACGGTTGGCCTGGACATATACCTTAACCGGCTATATGGCAATAATATAGACATTTATGACAATAATGTTTTTATACTCACTAACCAGTTCCTAAGCCCTATTGCTGATCATGCACCGGATTTTTATAAGTTCTTTATTACAGATACCGTGCAAAACGGCAAGGAAAAACTGGTTGAAATTAGTTTTACTCCCCGCAATAAAGGTGATCTGCTATTTGAAGGGAAGCTATGGGTTACCCTTGACGGGCATTATGCTGTTGAGTCGTGCGATTTGAACATTAATAAACAGATTAACATTAATTTTATGCGCAGCCTGAAAATTCGCTTAGATTTTGGGCACAATCCTACCGGGCGTTATTACCTGAGTAAGAGTGATGTAAAAGCTGATTTTGGCATTTTAAAAAATAAAGGCACAGGAGTATTTGGTGAACGAACGGTTTTTTATTCTAA
>JAQBOY010000271.1 GCA_028287805.1 Mucilaginibacter sp. | reverse complement strand
CTGCAATACTTGGCGCCCTGAATCCGCGGGCAATGTTGCCTTTTAGCACAAACGCATCAGAGAAATTGTAAGTAGCTCCAAAACTGCCGGAAGCGCCGGTAAATGTTTTATTTAACGCGCTAAACTGTTGCGCAACATTAGGTGTTGTAGTTGGATTGCTGCCGGTGTACAATGTTGGGAAAGTAGTGTTGTTGTTGATATAGGCTGCCTGTCCGTTAAATGAACGGCTGTCATATCTTGCTCCGCCCGAAAGGTCTAACTTTCCAAAGCTTTTCTTAATTAAGAAAAATGGCCCAACATCAAACTGGTGATAAGCTGGTATAGGGAAAGCAGTACTGTAACCCAAAGCGTTGTTTTGATACATACCATTAACACCTATAGTTGTTTCATAGGTTTGGGCAATGTTAAAAGCGTATTTTACATCATAAGTCCAGGTAGTTAATTCAAGGTTCAAGCCCGCAATAGTTGGATCTTCGGGGTGTGTATATTCCCTTCGGTGGCTATATTGATAACCTAAATTAACAATCAGGTTACCGTTGCCTAAATTAAAGTTACTATTATCATATATGCGGTAAAGCTGAACATGCTGATGTAAAACCGGTATGGTATAAGAGTTAAGTACTGATGCCGGTACTATCGGGCGTGAAAGATCAGCTTCTGTAACTTGCCGGGTGAACTGGCGGGTAATTGAATCACGGCTGCCATCGGGAATAGCCTGCAAATCATCAAATACAGAAGCGTTAAGGTGTGAATATCCCCATGACTTATTTACCCCTACCATAACTCTCGCGTCTTTTTCCTGAAAATTTGTGCCATATACACGGCCATCATGCTGGTTTTGGTAATCCTTAGCTTCCTTAGCAGATATTATAGTGCCCCATGTCCAGCCATTGTTATTTCCCTGCAACCGGAACGAGCCATTTAACAAGCCATTGTTGGTGCCATAAAGTCCCTGAAAGGATCCCAATATCTTACCATCAGGAACCGGCTGTGGTGAAATTAAGTTAACAACACCGCCGATGGCGTCAGAACCATAGGTTAAACTTGCAGGGCCTTTTATTACTTCAATACGGTCAATGGAGTTTTGGTCAACCTCAATCCCATGCTCATCACCCCATTGCTGGCCCTCCTGGCGAATACCGTCCATCAGCGTAATAACCCGGTTATAGCCTAAGCCATGTATAAATGGTTTAGAAACGTTAGGGCCGGTGGTTACCGCGCTAATACCAGGCAGGTTGGCGATTTCGTCAATTACGTTGCCTGATGCAGACCGCTGATCTAAAAAGGTTTTACTTACCGCTACCATAGGCACCGGGTTCCTTTTTATTTCGGTTGCCCGGCTAACACCTGTAATAACTACCTCGCTGGTTTCAATAGAAGATGTCTGTAACTGAATGTCGAGAGTAGTTGTTTTTGAAAAATCCACATTCCGGGTAACCGTACCATAGCCTACAAAAGTAAACTGTACTAAATAAATCCCTTTAGGTACATTAGTTAAAGTATATACACCTTTTTCATTTGTGGCGGTTCCGTTTTTTAGATCGGGTATAGTAACAGATACACCGGGCATTGGCGTTCCGTTTGCTTTATCGGTCACCGTACCGGTTAAGCTTGCTGCAGGAAGAGGTGAATTAATGGCTGCCTTTGAAATTACAGCCATGCATAATAGGTATAGTAAAATAAATAATCGTATTCTGATTTTCATAAAAATATTATTAGTATAAGCCAAAGCGATGTTAATCTACTCACCCGGCTTTAAAACAATAAAAAAGTTAATTGATTTTAAATAAAAAGGACGCTAAACAATGAAGCCATACAGATCACAAGGTTTTTATTGCGTAATTTTCTTTAACAAGAATGGATTATTGCAGGAGGAGCGCGCCCTTCAGATAGTATGAGTGCGATACTTATAAAATCATAATCACCAACTGTGTAAACATGATCTGTAGCAACAATTGGGTTAAAATAAATTGGCTGGGTAACGGTTATTGCCGTATTATGATGCATGGCATCGCACGTATAGCATTTTACCTGTACGATAGCCGATGGCAGGGGCTGATTTTTAGAAATACTATAGGTATTTACTTTTTTTTGTAAAATAGTATGCTGGTGTACGTATACCATATATTGGCCCGCAATAAAGCAACCCAATAATATCCATGCGCAAAAAATATTAAATCTATTCTTTTTCAAACCAAGCTGTTACATTTTGGTAATGCAGGGTAAAATTAGTTAATAAAATCACAAAATTATTGTTTAATAGTAACAATTTTGTGTGATTTTTAGGTATATGCCTTATAACAGATGCTTTTTTTTTGATAAATGGAAGAAATTATGACCCTCTATCCATAAACTAATCGTGTATATTTGTTTTTATGATCCCTTCAGAGATAAATTTAAAGTGGAGTGCGCTGCAGGAGCGGATAGCAAGTGAGTTTGATAACGAAAAGCCTGATATTAAGGTAATGTTGTTTTTAATAGGCGTGCAGGAATTGGGGAAAGGCCCCCAAAAATTCAGTAAGCGGCAAAAGGAAGAGCTGATGCATATAGCCAATTGCAAATTATTTAGTAAGATGGGATTTTATGAGCTTGAGGGCCTTGATCAGGATGGCTGGCCTCATTGGAAACAGGTAAAAACAATTCCCAATTATGCATTATTGGAGCAGGAAATGGTTATCAAATCATTAATAGTTGACTATTTTGATGAGATGGAAGCAAATTGACCTGACTTATCTGGTATGAAAAAACTATTTACTTTAATCTTTCTGTTTGCAGCTATCATCGCGTTTGGGAAGCCTAAAAACCAATATGTTCGAATTAAAACCGCTTATGGCAGCTGTATAATCAGGTTATATAATGAAACACCTAAGCACCGGGATAATTTTATTAAGTTAGCT
>JAQBOY010000260.1 GCA_028287805.1 Mucilaginibacter sp. | reverse complement strand
AGTTATTTTTATGGCTTCACCAAACTGGTAGCCCTGCGCAAGGATGCCGAACAGGCCCTCGGCTCAAAATTCAATGCACAGCGTTTTCATGACTTTATTTTATCGCAGGGAATACTGCCGCCGGCATTGATAAGGGAAGCGGTAATGGGGGAATTTGTAAAAAGTATAAAGTAGCAAGTACACCAGCCGCAAACATTTTTCCCAGCACATCGTGAGAGGGTACCTTTCCAGAATGGAAGAAAATTTCGCAACCAGCCGAGTTTCGTACGGCCAAATAAAGTGAGAGACGTTCAGTCATTGCAGCCGCTGAGTACTGTCAAAATAGTTAAAAAAATTTATGAACGATTGGGGAAATGATGGACAGCTTGTTGGGATCCTGGGTTCGAATCCCCCCCAGCGGGATCACATCTTTATCATTTCTTAATGATATAATAAACTAAAAATGAACGGGCTGCCATTCATTTTTTTATTTTTGAAATGTTTTAAACCTTCAATCGTCTATACCAATAATAAAGAGGATTGAATTATAACGAAAAAGATAAATTAAGATGGAAAAAAAGCCCGGTATTATTAGTTTACTTAAACCTTATCGGGGGTTGGTCCTGTTATTATTGGTATTTACACTTTTTAGTAATGCTATTAACCTGATGCTTCCTAAGATCATCGCTAAAAGTATTGACGCTTTTACCAATCATCAGTTTGCTTTTAAACCCATCATTATTGAATTTACTATAGCTGTTATCAGTATTTTTATATTTACGTACCTGCAAGGTATTATTCAAACCTATGCATCTGAACGGGTGGCGAGAGATCTGAGAACCCGGCTTTCTGATCAAATATCGAAACAAAGCTATGCCTTTATTGAACAGGCAAATCCTTCAAAGCTATTAACCAACCTTACTGCAGATGTTGATTCGATCAAGCTGTTTATATCGCAGGCTATAGTTTCTATTGTATCTTCTTTATTTATTATTATCGGCGCCAGTATATTGCTGATAACCATTAACTGGAAACTGGCTTTATGTGTAATAGCTATTATCCCTATTATTGGCATTACCTTTTTTATGGTGCTGCGTAAGGTACGCGAACTGTTTAAACAAAGCAGGGCGGTGATTGACTGGCTGAACAAGGTAATTAATGAAAGTATTTTAGGCGCAGCTATCATACGTGTGGTTAATTCGCAGCAGTCTGAATATAATAAATTTTTGGAAGCTAACACTAAAGCCAGAGATTTTGGTCTTTCTATTTTACGGCTGTTTGCCGGGCTTATCCCCGTGATCACTTTTACAGCGAATATGGCGGCGTTAACCATTTTGGCACTTGGCGGTCATTTTGTTATTACGGGCAGTATGAGCCTGGGTGATTTTGCAGCCTTTAACAGTTATTTATCCATGCTGATATTTCCGATACTGATCATTGGATTTATGAGTAATGTGATAGCACAGGCCACAGCCTCCTATGATAGGATACGTGCAATAATTGAAACCCCTGAAAAACCGGAAACCGGAACGATTACGGATGAACTACGAGGCGAAATTGAATTGAAAGATATAAATGTACAGTACGGGCAGATCCCTGTTTTAAAAAATATATCCTTTAATATTAAAGCGGGTTCAAAAATTGCGATAATTGGCCCTACTGCAGCCGGGAAAACGCAGCTGCTCTATTTATTAACGGGTTTAATAAAAGCAGATTCAGGCGCTGTCACATTTGATGGGCAACCGATTGAGAACTATAAAAGCGAAGCCTTTCATAACCAGGTAGGGTTTGTTTTTCAGGATAGCATTATTTTTAATATGAGCATTCGCGAAAATATTGCTTTCAGCGATACCGTTACGGATGAATCATTAAAGAAAGCTATTGAAACAGCAGAGCTAAAGGAATTTATAAATGGTTTGCCGGATGGTTTAAGCACCATAGTTTCTGAACGAGGCTCGAGTCTTTCGGGTGGTCAAAAACAACGTATTATGCTGGCCCGTGCATTGGCGGTAAATCCTAAAATATTATTATTAGATGATTTTACGGCACGGGTTGATAACCATACTGAAAAGAAGATACTGGATAACATACAGCAAAACTACCCGGGCCTTACCTTGCTGTCTGTTACCCAAAAAATAGCCGCTGTTGAGCATTACGATCAGATTATCCTGTTGATGCAGGGTGAAATAGTAGCGGCCGGCAAACATGAGGAGTTAATGCACACCAGTCCGGAATATATACAATTGTTTAACTCACAGCAAAGCACCAGCAATTATGAACTACAATCTTAATAAGCTTTCTGAACAGGGGCAGAAGAAATCTACCTATGCTGGTCTTAAAAGCTTATTACAGCTTATTGAGCATGAGCGTGGCAACTTATTGGTGGCTTTACTGGCCATATTACTTAACTCTTCGCTTAATTTGCTGGGGCCGTATTTAATTGGTCATACTATTGATACCTATGTAGTGCATAAACAATATCATGGCGTGCTGGTGTTTTCGGGTATATTACTGGCTATGTATTTGGTGACTTTGTTTACCAGCTATTTCCAAACCAAGCTAATGGGGGGCATTGGGCAACGCATGTTGTTTACCCTGCGTAACGCTATATTCAATAAGCTGCAAATTTTACCGGTCGCTTTTTTTAATGAAAACAAGGCAGGTGATTTAATTTCCAGGGTTAATAATGATACCGACAAGCTGAATGCTTTTTTCTCGCAATCGCTGATGCAATTTATTGGCAGTATAGCGACTATGATAGGAGCCGGTATTTTTTTGCTGGTGATCAATTTTAAGTTAGGCGTTGCCGCACTTGTTCCGGGTGTTTTTATACTGCTGTTTACCCAGGTGCTTTCACCATGGGTAAAAAAGAAGAATGCCATAAACCTGGCGAGTGTAGGCGGTATGAGTGCCGAGATACAGGAAAGCCTTAATAATTTTAAAGTGATCGTAGCTTTTGACCGCCGCGACTATTTCAGAAAACGCTTTGGTGAAGCAAATCAACAAAATTACTCCACCGCAATTGGCGCCGGATTAGCCAATAATGCTTTTCTGCCGGTTTACAGCTTATTTTCAAGCCTGGCGCAACTGATTGTTTTGCTGTACGGTATTTATTTAATTTCTATAGGTAGCTTCAGTATTGGTTTATTGGTAAGCTATTTAGCTTATGCCACTAATTTTTATAACCCTTTAAGACAACTGGCCTCACTTTGGACAAGTTTCCAGGTGGCTATGGCCGGCTGGGATAGGATAGCACAGATACTTTCATTAGATACAGATTTGGTTACTATTGAAAATAATACTAAAACATCTTCAAGTGCATTGGTTGAATTCAGGAATGTACATTTTAGTTATCAGAAAGATAAGGAAATACTGCATAATGTAAGCCTGGAATTAGAAAGGGGTAAAACTTATGCCTTTGTAGGGCCAACAGGGGGCGGTAAAACCACTACAGCATCATTGATAGCACGTTTATATGATGCTACCAGCGGCACCGTATTTTTAGATGGGAAAGACATCCGTACTTATAATGCTGAAGAACGCAGTAAAAAAATAGGTTTTATATTGCAGGAGCCATTTTTGTTTACCGGGACAGTAAAGGAAAATATTTTATACGGAAACGCGCATTACAGTGATTACACAAACGAACAACTGGAGCAGGTAATAAAAGAAGCCAACCTACAAAGTCTGTTGAATATATTTGAGAATGGCCTTGAAACTAAGGTTACATCCGGAGGAGATAGTATTAGCCTGGGACAAAAACAGTTAATAGCTTTTATGCGTGCGGTATTACGTGACCCCGAAATACTGATTTTAGACGAAGCCACAGCTAATATTGATACTGTTACAGAGCAATTGCTTGAAGATATATTGAATAAATTACCAAAAACCACTACCCGTATTATTATAGCGCACCGTTTAAATACCATTGAAAATGCTGATGTTATTTATTTTGTTAATGGGGGAGAGGTAATACGTGCAGGTTCATTTAAAGACGCCGTAAGCAAGTTGTTGGAGGGGAAGAGAGTAAGCTGACGCGTACTATACTCCATCATAACCATAAAGAGATAAATATTGTTTAAGATAAGTACAAGATTGTTAATCAATGTACGTTTATCAGTGATTATATACTTAATCAAAGTATATTGATAACTAATTATTAATAGCTTTATTTGTATTTACAATATTTCTCAGTATGCGAAGCTATTTGTTTTTGCTTGTCTTATTTATTCCGTTTTTTGCATTTTCTGATACAAAAACTGATAGCTTATTTGACCAGTTAAATCGTGAATTAAATAATAAAAAAAATTACGATCATCAAAAGGAAGCAGCTATACAGAAGCTGAAAGAATCCTTAAAAACTACTGCTCCTAATAATTTACAGGTTCAATTTAATATTTGTACTAAACTGTACGACGAGTATAAGTCATATCAATATGATTCGGCTTATGTATATGCTATAAAAATGCAGGATTTAAGTCATCTGTTAAAGGACAAATCCAAGTATGATTATAGTAAAATCAAGATCGGCTTTATTTTGATTTCCTCTGGAATGTTTAAGGAGACCTTTGATAATTTAAAGGGGATAAATGTTCAATCTTTAAATGATAGTGTTAAATTAGAATACTATTCATTACTTACCAGGGCTTATTATGATTTGGCCAGTTATGATAATGACAAGCATTACATGGTGTATTATAATAGCCTCGCCAATAAATATATTGACTCGGCTATTGCATTGAGCAAGCCAGGGTCGTATGATAATATTTATCTTACCGGGTATAAAAAACTTAAAAATGGCGGGGTACAGGAATCAGCAGCAGATTTTATTACACTTTTAAATAAGCATCAGTTAACCTTGCATCAATATGCCATTGTTGCATCAACTTTGAGTAATATTTATGCAAATACTAAAAATCACCAGGAACGTATTGATCTGCTGATAAAGGCAACAATTGCAGATATCAAAACATCAACCAAAGAAACAGTTGCCCTTTTTTGGTTAGC
>JAQBOY010000180.1 GCA_028287805.1 Mucilaginibacter sp. | reverse complement strand
GGCGTATATGTACATTTATATGGCAAAGCTTTAACCAAACCGTTCCGCAAAATGGGGCATGTAACTATTGTAGATGCAGACAGGGAAAAAGCGATTGAGAAGGCAAGGTATGTGCAGGATACGTTGAAAGTAATTAGTTAATTTTTACACGCGTCATTGCGAGGAACGAAGCAATCTCTACACAAGCCATTACCGCTTACAAAGTTCAGAGATCGCCACTCCGCCCCCGGCGATCGCAACGACATGTTAACAGATAAATAATATGAGTCAACCAAAAATAGGTATTATCATGGGCAGTAAATCGGACCTGCCAGTTATGCAGGATGCCGCTGACGTATTAAACGAACTTGGCGTTGAATATGAAATTACCGTTGTATCCGCCCACCGTACTCCCGAGCGTATGTTTAGCTATGCCAAAGCTGCTGCTGACCGTGGTTTAAAAGTAATTATTGCCGGTGCAGGTGGGGCAGCGCATTTGCCGGGAATGGTAGCATCATTAACCCACTTACCGGTGATTGGTGTTCCGGTAAAATCAAGTAACTCTATTGATGGCTGGGACTCTATACTTTCTATCCTGCAAATGCCTAATGGCATCCCGGTAGCAACGGTAGCTTTAAACGCTGCAAAAAACGCGGGTATACTGGCCGCGCAAATTTTATCTACCGCTGATGAGTTCCTGGTTCAAAACCTGATCAAATACAAAGAAACACTGAAGCAAAAGGTAGAAGAATCGGCAGAAGAAATGAAGGCGGAACAGGGACTTAATAGTTTACGTAGCAAGTAATTTAATTTTGAATTACAGCTTACTCTTAATCCCACTTTACTCTTAATTTAATTCTGGATTTTCGGGAAAATTAGCAATATGGGCGTAACGCTGACCTAAATTGATCACCGTTTCTTTCCATAAGTTATGGTCAGCGTTAGCAAATAAGGTTTCCTGCTTAAATTTATCCGTTACTATCCAAACGTTTTCCCTCAGTTCATCATCCAGTTGCAGCGGTGTCCAGCCGGAATAGCCGGTAAAGAATTTAATTTCCTGTTCATTTAACTGATAGCCGGAAATCAATTGTTTCACCATTTCAAAATCACCACCCCAAAATATACCGTTGGTTATTTCAATACCTCCTTCAATTTTTCCGGGAACGCAATGGATAAAATGCAGCGTATTTTCTGCAACAGGTCCGCCAATATAAACCGGCATTTCTGAGTAAGAGGTATCCGGTAAAATATCGCCTAATAAATATTCGCTTTGATGGTTTAAAACAAATCCGATAGCACCGGCTTCAGTATATTCGGTCAATAAAACAACCGACCTTTTAAAATTAGGGTCCATCATAAATGGCTCTGAAATTAATAAACGCCCTGCGGCAGCCGCAATAGTACTAAGCATATATTTTCAATAATTTATATTTATTTAACAAGCATAACAAAAATATGTTCAATAATAAAATTGGCCCATACGGTTTAATTAATTTGTAAGTTTGCATTACATGAACCAGGAAGAATTACAAAACTTAAGGCATGATTACAGTGCCGCGTCATTATCTGAAGAAACCATCAATATTAACCCTATTAAACAGTTTGATATTTGGTTTCACGAAGCTTTAACAGCAGAATTGCCCGAACCTAATGCTATGACATTAGCCACAGCTACGCCTGACGGGCGGCCATCAGCCAGAATAGTTTTACTGAAGGGATACGATGCATCGGGCTTTGTTTTTTATACTAATTATTTAAGCCGTAAGGGCAAGGAAATAACCAAAAACCCTTTAGGCGCCATCACTTTTTTTTGGGGAGGACTGGAAAGACAGGTACGAATTGAAGGCACCATTGAAAAGTTAAGTAAGGAACAGTCAGAAAGATATTTTCAGTCCCGACCTAAAAAAAGCCAGCTGGGCGCTTTAGTTTCGCCACAAAGCCAGGAAATTGCTAACCGCGAATTACTGGAAAATAAGATGAGCGAGCTGGAAGCGGCATATGCAGATGCTACTATTCCGAAACCATCTTTTTGGGGCGGCTATGTTTTAAAACCCCGGATGATTGAATTTTGGCAAGGGCGCAGCAGCCGGTTGCATGATCGTATCTTATATAAAAAAATTGATAACAATAACTGGAAAAAAGTACGCCTTGCACCATGATTTTTGAAGAGATTAAAGCATTGCTGGCTGATAAATTTGGCGAAGAAGTAATTATCGGCGAAGAAGTTGGCGGTTTACAGCCGGCCCTGATCTTAAAGCCAGACGCTATTGCAGCCGTTTGTATGGAACTGCGTGATAACCCAAAAACGTATTTTGATTTTCTTTCCTGCTTATCCGGTGTGGATTATGGCGTTGATATTAATCGCTTTGGTGTGGTTTATCATTTGGCATCCATGCCTTACCAGTTACAGCTAACTTTAAAAATATATAAGGAGCACGACCGTAATAACAGCGAAGAATTGCCATCGTTTCCCAGCGTATCAGCTGTATATCGTACCGCAGACTGGCATGAACGTGAAGCATACGACCTGGTTGGTATCTTTTTTGAAGGGCATCCGGATCTGCGACGCATCCTGTTACCTGACGACTGGGAAGGGTTTCCTTTAAGAAAAGACTATAAAACTGCAGAATATTATAAGGGAATAAAAATAGATTAAAATATAAATATGTCATTGCGATCCGCCGGGAGGCGGAGCGGCAATCGCAAAGAAGTAAGTAAGTAGCCTTATGCAAATTCGCGATTGCTTCGTCACTGCGGCACTGGTTCAAATGCTACTCCACGCAATGACAGGTTGATATAAATTCGAACATCCGAAATTCGAAATACAATGATTGAAGCATTAAAAAGATATAACCAAAAGATCGCGGATGCGAGTGTGGAGGATATGGTGCTGAATATGGGACCGCAGCACCCGTCAACTCATGGCGTGTTACGGCTGGAACTGATAACCGATGGCGAGATAGTTAAAGAAGTTATTCCGCATATTGGCTACCTGCACCGCTGCTTTGAAAAACATGCTGAATCATTAACGTATCAGCAAACTATTCCGTTTACAGACCGTATGGATTACCTGGCATCAATGAACAACAGCCATGCCTTTGTAATGGGTGTTGAACGAATGCTGGGTATTGACAAAGACATTCCAAAACGTGTTGAATACATCAGAGTGCTGGTTTGTGAGCTGAACCGCATTGCTTCGCACCTGATAGCAATAGGCACTTATGGTATTGATATCGGCGCCTTCACTCCTTTTTTATGGTGTTTTAAAGACAGGGAACACATAATGGGCATGCTGGAGTGGGCATCCGGCTCACGCTTGCTGTATAATTACATTTGGGTGGGCGGTTTATTTTATGATCTGCCTGTAGGGTTTGAGGAACGCTGCCGCGAATTTGTAGACTATTTCAGACCCAAAATGGTTGAGCTGAACCATTTACTTACCGACAACCAAATATTTATTAGCCGTACAGCCAACGTGGGGGTACTGCCTATGGATGTAGCTATCAATTATGGATGCTCAGGCCCGGTATTACGCGCGTCGGGGTTGAAGTGGGATCTGAGGCGCATTGATAATTATTCCGCTTATCCGGAGCTGGATTTTGATATCCCTGTTGGCAAAGGCGAGATGGGTACAGTAGGTGACTGCTGGGACAGGTACAAAGTACGGGTTGATGAAATTGAACAGTGTTTAAAAATGATTGAGCAATGTCTTGACAGGCTGCAAAACGAACTAAAGCGTACGTCGGACTTTGACCCACGAGCCAAACTGCCCCGAAAAATAATACCAAAAGCACAGGACTATTATATGCGTGCCGAAGGCAGTAAAGGAGAATTGGGCTTTTATTTTATCGCTGATGGAAAATCAGAGATCCCGTTTAGAGTAAAGGCCCGCGGGCCAAGCTTTAGTAATTTGTCTGTACTGCCCGAAATTTCAAAAGGTGTAATGATAGCTGATCTGATAGCCATTGTAGGCTCTATTGATTTTGTATTGGGCGAACTTGACAGATAAAAAAAAGACGCTTCGGAATGAAGCGCCTTTTATAAATGTTTTTATGTTTTATTAATAAACTTTGACCATAAAAATATAATCATTTAGCTTTTTGATCTGTTGCATGCGGCTCAATCCAGCCAGGGTATTTTTCTTATTCAAACTAACCCTCCGGGCTAATGAATCAGCAGGTATATGGTGTATGGCATCTAACAAATAACCAGATTTGATGGCAAAATGAGCGCCTTCTATTTGGGTTTGTTTAGCATTTACTACACCTATAATGTTCCCTTTATTATCAATAAGCGGACCACCACTATTGCCTGGATTCATAGGTATAGAAATGCGATAATGAACAGTATCATTACTATTCACACCGTTTTCTGATGTTAGGTAACCTACTCCCAGAACAGGAGAATCGCTGGAATAACCTAAGGTATAAACATCTTCACCTAAATCACTTTTAGCTCTTTTAAAGGTATAAGGCACTGTACTTAAACTGGTGAACGCGGTATCAACTATTTTTAAAATAGCAATATCGTTTTGTGGTTCTGTATATAATACTTCAACTTTAAATGATTTACCTTCAGCATTTTGAACATAGACAGAATTTGCCTCATTTATTACATGGTAATTGGTTACAATTAAATTTGAATTAATAGCGAACCCTGTACCGGTAAAACTATATTTCTCAACAGCAGCGTTCTTTTTTATGTCATGAAGAGAGCGGTTAAGACTTTGATTTGAGCGATCAAGTCTGTCCACTTTTCGTTTCAATTCAACATATTTTGAATTGTTATTATTAAAGCTGCCAGTTAAGTACATGATACTAACAATAACAAAAAGCACTATTGATGCCGCTACAGATATTTTTGAGTGATGGTGCCTCCATAACTGAACTATCCATGATGGATGTACCATCAGGTCTTCTTTTAAGGTATGCACATCAATTTCCTCGTGGATGGCATTTAAGCGGTTTTCCAGTTCTACACGCTCTGCATATTGTTTTAACAGCCCGGCAAACTGCTGATGCTCTTTTACAGCGCTATCCACCTGGTTGTTTTCTTTGCGCAGTAATTCAAATTTAATACGCTCCTCCTGGCTCATTTCGCCATTCAGGTATCTTTCAATTATTTCTAAAAGTTGATAATCACTCATTTCTCATACCTCCTCATTTTTGCTGAAAAAATAATTTTTTCAGCCGCTGCAGACATTTATATTTTTGTGTTTTGGCATTATCTGCATTAGTATAACCAAAACGTTCACAGATCTCCTGCATTGATCTGTTATAGATATAAAAGTCCTCCATAATGGTTTTGCAGGGCTCGCCTAATAACTGCAGCGCATTCTGCATTTTATCAAACTGTATGTCCCTGTCATTATGTAACTCAACCTCATCATCAACGGGCAGATATTCCTGAAAATCCCTGATGTCACCGCCGTACCTGTTAAGTTGGGTTAACCTTTTAAGCCAAAGTCGCCTGCAAACCGAATAAATATAGGTCTTCAATTTGCTGGTTAATTCAAAATCTCCGGCTTTAACTTTATTATAAAGAACTATAATGGCTTCCTGGTAAATATCTTTAGCATCGTCCTCGTCACCATTGTTATTAATAATTAACTGTAACACCATCGGAAAGTAGGCTATATATAACCGCTTTAAAGCGCTTTCCGAATTATTAAGTATGCCAAGGATAACCTCGCTATCTGTTGGCGCTGAATATTTTAACTCTTTATTCACTACTTAATACTATTATTTCGCAATTGTAACCCATCGCCCGATAAAAAAATCAAATTAAATAAATATTGTGATTGCATTTAGTTAGGTTATTAACAGCTAAAATAAATAAATCGCCCTATGGACAAACTAAATATATTGTTTGTTTATTATAATTAACTTAAGCAAAGCATGTTACAAAAAAGATCACCTGCATTTAGAAAAACTTACCATTAAAAATAAAATATGAAAAATTTATTCAAAATTAGCTTTTTAGCTTTAGCCGCTGCTGTATCATTTGCATCATGTAAAGGTAATGGTTCTGCCACTACAGATTCTGTTAAAACAGATTCGGTTACCAAAACCATTGTTGATACCATTAAAAAAGACACTTCTAAAATGCCTGATAGTTTAAAAAAGGATACCACTGTTAAAATTACAACTACCAAAACATCTTCTACCATGAGCGTGAACAAGAAAAAGTAATACTTTTATTTTTACAGGAGCAACTGTTATACTTAATAACAGTTGCCCTTTTTTTATTATTGTAATTAGCAGCACATTAGCAGCAGTTATACCATAGTTAACACTACGTATTATATAGAACTTATATTTATTTTTAATAATTGGGTTACCTTTTTAAATTAAGAGTATTAACGGTACAATTCACATATAAAAATATTTATAAAATGAAAAATTCATTTAAAATCGGCTTTTTAGCCTTAGCTATTGCTACTTCATTTGCTGCTTGTAAAGGTAATGGTTCTGCTTCTACAGATACTGTTAAAACTGACTCAGTTAAAACAGATTCAGTTAAAACTGACTCTACTGTTGTTAAAGCAGATTCTACTAAAAAAGATACTACTAAAAAGTAATATCGCTTAGTTTTTAGTGAGTTTTTTAATAAAAGGATAGGTAATCTATGATTTTTTTTAAAATCATGGGTTACCTTTTCTTATTTGGTGTATTAATAAGCAAAACTATATAATCACTTTTAAAAAAATTAACATGAAAAACTCATTAAAATTCGCTGTTTTAGCTTTAGCTATCGCTACTTCATTTGCTGCTTGCAAAGGTAAAGGTTCTTCTTCTACTGATTCAGTTAAAACTGATTCAGTTAAAACTGACTCTACTAAAATGGTAGATACAACTAAAAAAGCTGATACAGGCAAAATGAAAATGGATACTGCTAAAAAAATGTAATCTCATTTTTTTCAAATAAAAAACGCCCGGCTTAGGCCAGGCGTTTTTTGTTTGAATGCTTTTCATCAGGCGCTATCGCGCAATGATTTAATTTCATCATGCGCTTCCATTAAATAACCCTGCTGCTCTCTCAAAATATCTTTAATATAACTAGGGACATGCTCTTCCGCTAAAGCGGAATCATATGCTTTGAGGATCGCATCCTCCCCGAATTCACATTCCTCCAATATACTTTTCTCATTATGCCCGCTAAACGTAGCTTTTAAATTAAGCCAGGCACGATGAATTTTGCCGCTTGTGCTTGTTCCGGAATCAATATCGCTTCCCAGAACTTCTATCTCGGTACCCAGTTGTATTTTAAAACGATGGCTTTGATCAATCATTTCCAAAAACAATGATCTGAGACCCGCATCATCAGCATCAAGTTCCTTTAAAGCATTTTCATACCCTACAATGCGATCATTATTTATCTGTACTAAGTCATTCAAGGTTTCAGCAGTTGCTTTATTTCTTTTCATGGCATTTTAGTTTATATTAAAAAAAACCAAGGTGATATCAAAAGGTTTTAACTTAAATATAAATAATATTGTTTAAGTAAATCACCTGCCTCTAAACATTGATATTATCCATATAATAATACCAATAACAACTAATACTGCAATAATGCCTACAGCAGCCCCGGCTTTAAATATGCCGCTTATAACTGAACATCCGCTCATAGCTATCACCGCCAGAACGAACAATAATACGTTTAACTTTTTCATAGGTTTAATTGAATTTATACTTTTTAAAACCAACAAAAATTAAGCCTCTCTGCAAAAACAACAAATAATGCAGATTGAGCATAAAAGATACTTTCAATTCCAATCATATAGCGTACGTATTAGTCATTATTGAAACATAATTGTATGGCAATGCATACAACCAACGTGGTTTAGCGTTATTTTTACCGGCAAGGATAAACAATGACATCATCAATATTTTCTATAAAAGGTGTTACCGTAAGATTTTTAAATAACACCCTATTTACCAACCTAAGCTTTGCAGTTAACAAAGGTGAAAACTGGGCCCTTATTGGCGAAAGCGGATCAGGCAAAAGCGCCTTGCTGCAAACCATTGCGGGGAACTTTAATGTAACGAACGGCAGTATTATCCATGATTTTTTTGAGGAATATTTAACGGCCCATCCGGATAAAAAAGAGCATTTAACTCATCACAAACTAATTGCTTTGGTTGAGCCCAAACATCATTTCAGAAATCTGTCAAACACTACCGATTTTTATTACCAGCAGCGTTATAACTCATCTGATTCAGAAGATGCCCAAACAGTTGAAGCTTATTTAGCCGGTATATTAACCTTACAGTTACAAAATGGCTACTGGAATTTTGATAAAGTAATGCAAAC
>JAQBOY010000174.1 GCA_028287805.1 Mucilaginibacter sp. | reverse complement strand
AAACTTTCGGCCATTTTACAGATGCCGCACAACGCCTGGGTATTTATACCGCCGTTGATTATGTGGATATCTTAAAAGAGCTGATAGAAGACTGGCATATTGAAAGCGTCACCGATTTGGGTGAATCAGGCGAAAAAGCAAGGGATTATATCATGAACTTACCTGACCGCTTATTGCGTGTTGCAGAGAGAATGAAGAACCCAATGCTGGAGTATAAATTTAGCTGGATAAACGGATAGCCTAACCAACAGAGCTCTATCCTTCCAAAGTTATTTTTACGCCACTATTGCCTGCCAGGTCTTCAAACAATGAATTCAATATAGATTCTACCGTAAGCGAATTTACATCGTCAACATAATGCTCCGAGCGGGTTATTAATAATTCCTTTCCCCGAATTACTATTCTGAAAAGAACCCCTTCATACTTTTCTGGCTGGGATATCTCTATAGCACCGTCAATATTTTCAATCTTAAAATTAAGATCACTTTGACGATGCTGATGAAAAAGCGGATTTACTTTTTGTGTCAGATAATCTAAAAGCTCCTGGCTGGTAATGGTTTTATTGATATTTATAATTTTCATCGGAATAAACTTATCTAAATTAATTACAACCGAGCGTACGTAATGTTTAGCTTATCCGTATTACACTTCCAAATTTAACCGTGAAGGCGCAATGCCAAATGTTTTTTTAAAGGCATATGAAAAATGAGAGAGGTCTTTAAAGCCAACATCCAAATAAACATCCGATACATTTAACCTTTTTTCTTTGATCAGATAATAGGCGTCACTCAATCGTTTTTGCTGTAGCCACCTATTAGGGGTAGTATGAAAAATGCGCTCAAAATCCCGCTTAAAAGTTGCCATGCTCCTGCCGGTTAAGTACGCAAAACGGTTCAGGTCCACATTAAACTTATAGTGTTTATTCATGTAGGCTTCCAGGTCAATTTTTCCGGGTTCGGTAAAATCAAACAATACATTTTTTAAGTCCGGTTTAGTTTCCAGCAAAATCATAACCGCCTCTTTAACTTTTAAAACAGTTAACGCTTTACTAATGTTGCCGGTATCATGCAGATAAGGCGTTAAAGAATCAATATAATTCTTGAACAAATTATTAGGCGGTAAAAGCAAGGTGTTTTCACCCGTATAAGGGCTATTGATATACAAATCATGTTCTGCACTCATGCTACGCAAAGTACCCTGATCTATCGATACCGAAACAGTTATAAATTCTCCGTCCGGCGGCGGTTGTTTAATAAACCGGGAAAGCTGATTTTTTCTGAAGAACCTGAAATCGCCTGCCTTAAAATGATAGGTTTTACCACTGGTATGTACCACCTGGCTCCCTGACAGGATATAGCTGAATATATGCTCAGGTATAAACTGCTCCCCCTCCCGGCTTACATGTGCATAACAGGAATACAATATACGGGGCTGGCTTTTATCTTCTTTTTGCATTTATCTTATAAAAATAACAGAATAACTATACATAGCATATAGCCATTCTGTTCAATAACATTTAATAAGTTGAATCTCAATCTTTGCGATTCAAATAAAATTTCCCTGCATCGGTATTCAGAAAATCTTCGGCTTCGTCATGATCAGTTGATAAACTTACAGGCATCCACTTTTCCATTTCCGCATTTCTGGCTTCGTCTGCATTTTTAAGCATGCCAATGGCCTCACTGCCCAGCACCAAATGTACAGGCGGCTCAGGATCATTCGCCAGATCAACCATTACCTTTGCGGCCTTTTCAGGATCGCCCACAGGAACAAATTTACCACTTGTAAAAAGCGCTTCCCGTTTACCTACAGTAGTTTCATACCCTTCTACCCGGGGCGCATAAGTCATGGAAGCACCTGCCCAATCGGTACGGAAACCGCCCGGCTCAACACAGGTTACCCGTATACCTAACGGTGCTACTTCTTTTGCCAAAGCTTCACTAAAACCACTTAACCCAAATTTTGCCGCCTGGTATATAGATATCCCCGCATTTCCAACCCTGCCGCCAATTGAACTAATTTGCAATATACGGCCTGAACGTTGCTTACGCATATATGGCAACACGGCGCGGGTTACTTCAATAGGTGCGTATAAATTTGTTTCCAATTGGCTCCTTACCTGCTCATCTGTAAAAGACTCCGCTGCACCTATAATACCAAAACCGGCATTGTTAATCAGCACATCAATTTTACCAAAATGAGCAACTGCAGTTGCAACAGCTGCATAAACCTCGTCACGTACGGTTACATCCAGTTTTATTGGGAATATTTGACCAGGATATTTTTTAGTCAGATCATTCAATGTTTCCGGATTACGCGCAGTGGCAGCAACTTTATCGCCTGCTGCCAGTACCGCTTCTGTAAGGCTGCGTCCCAATCCGCGGGAACTGCCTGTTATAAACCAAACCTTTGTCATATCTTTTAATTATTTAAAACAAAGGTAGGTTGATTAACAGCAGTCAGCTTTGTTAAAAGGCTCAATCTATTTTGTTAAAACGTTCAATCTTCTTCACATGAAATCAGGCATAGGGCCTTTTTCCAAATAAATTCTATAACTTACGCTACCAAACTTATCATAGTGTTAGTTAAAACTTTTGGCAGCGCCGTATACGGAATAGAGGCCATCACCATCACCGTAGAGGTAAACATTGCTGCCGGTA
>JAQBOY010000097.1 GCA_028287805.1 Mucilaginibacter sp. | reverse complement strand
CAGTACTGGAAGATATAGCGGAAAATCTGGATGAAATAAAATATCAAAAAGATACAGTGATCTATCAGCAGGATGTTTCCATGATGAAGGGCGTTGATATTATTGTAACCGGGCATTATGAATCCTTTTTTTATGATAGCTCCGGCAATAAGCGTGTTATCGAAATTCATGAACCCGGCTTTTGCTATGGCGGTGTATCTGTATTACTGAACAGGCGCCAGTCATTACGCACAGTTATCGCTACAAAAGGCACAACCATTTATTTTTTACATCGCAAATACTTCAGGTTGTTGTGCAAAAATTACGAAGACTTTTTCCTGTATTTTACTGCTGAGTTTGGCAAACGGATGCAGAACGAAGAGTTTGTACACTTTTTTAAGCGTCCGGCTTCATTTGAAGAAAGTTACATTGCTTCAGAGCAATTATATTCACGTCGTATTGATAGCATAGAGTACCGGCAGGTGGTATCATGCGATGAAAATTTACCCGTATATGAAGCGGCCAAAAAAATGGCAGTAAATAAAACCAGTTGCCTGTTTGTTACTTACCAGGATACCATTGTTGGCTATGTTACAGATATTACACTGCGTGATAAGGTTATTGCACAACAACAAGACACCCATACGCCACTCAAGTATATTATGGATACTCCCGTTGTAGACATTGATGCCAACGCGTTTGTTTATGAGGCCCTGCTAATGATGTTCAGCACCAAAACAAGATACCTGCTGGTGAAAAAAGAGGGCGTTTACCAGGGGTTTCTAAGCCGCAACAGGTTATTGAGCGAGCAGGCACAATCGCCGCTGGTTTTTATACAATCGGTAAAATCCGCGGTTTCTAACGAGGAGCTAAAGCGCAAGTGGGAAAGTGTGCCGCAGTTTGTAAGCCAACTGCTTGGGCGCGGTGTTAACGCGCAAATAGTTAACCAGATCATTACAACTGTTGTGGATACCATTGCACAAAAGGTGATTGAAAGCGTTATTAATATACTGGGCCAACCGCCTGCCAAATTTGTTTACATGGTACTGGGTAGTGAAGGCCGCAAAGAACAAACCTTTAAAACCGACCAGGATAATGCCATTATTTATGAAGATAAAGCCAATGAGCACCGGGAAGAAGTGCGGGCTTACTTTTTAGATTTCGCCACCCGTGTATCTGAAAACTTAAATCATATCGGGTTTAGCTTTTGCACCGGTGGCTATATGGCACAAAACCCAAAGTGGACACATTCCCTGTCGCACTGGAAACGCAATTACCAGTATTGGATGGATGAGTCCATACCCGAAACAGCTGTAACCTTTTCTACTTTTTTTGATTGCCGCAGTATTTACGGCGAAACGGTAATTATGGATGAACTGCATGATTTTCTGGATGAGCAATTGCAACAACCTTTGGATAAGCTATTCTTCCGGATGGCTACAAACGCGCTGCAATATCAACCGCCTTTAACCTTTTTTAAAAACATCAGGACGTTTATTAAAGATACCCAGGAAGTATTTGATATTAAAAAATCGATGACCCCTATTGTGGATCTGGTACGGGTTTACGCGTTAAAGAACCGCATTTTTGAAGTAAATACCGGCGAAAGATTAAAGGCCCTGAAAGAAAAAGGCATCTTTACTGAATCTGAATATCATGAGCTTTCCCAATCATATTATTTTTTAATGAACATGAGGCTCAAAAAACAAACCGAACAGATTCTGCATGATCATACTGAACCGGATAATTATATCGCCCTGTCCCGCCTGTCAAAAATAGAACGGGTTACGCTTAAAGAAATATTTAAGATCATTGAAAATTTCCAGTCTAAGATAAGGGTGGAATTTACCAATAGCATTTTGGGCTAATGAATAAAACGGCCTCTAATAAGCCTATTTATCCACATAGTTTTTTTCTGTTAACAGCAACCCAAATTCGGCCGCGGGTTCTTTACCTGTTGATTTATGATGCACTTTATGGGCCCGGCGAATATTTAACAAATATTTATTGTTGGTTTTAAAGGCCCCGAACCGGTTATGAATAAACCAGTCGTGAAAAATAAAATAAATTGTGCCATATATGCTTATGCCCGCACCAGTAAAAAAACCATAATCTAAGCTTTGATGTCCTCTCCACATTAACCAAAGTGCAAAGGCGGCAAAACTTATACTAAAAATATCGTTTAACTCCAGCCACCCATGTTTTTCTCTATGATGCGTTTTATGAATAAACCATAACGGCCCGTGAAATAAATATTTATGTATAGCCCACGAAAAAGCCTCCATCCCTGTAATGGTAAATAGCGTAATCAGTATATCACCTAAAATTTGCATACGGCGCCTATAATAATAAACCTATTCCCAAGCAATTAGTTTATTTTTTTACTGCTGCTAATAAACGGTAGCCGATAAGCACCCAATCCTTTATTAATCAGGTTTAATTCATTCCCACATGTCCTTTAACCGATTCAAATATCTTTTGGGAATCAAACCCAACGCCGTTCTTAAAAACGAGCTCTGTTTTACGTATGTTTTTAATATCATTGGTTAAGTCGCCATCTATCAATACCAGGTCCGCTT
>JAQBOY010000065.1 GCA_028287805.1 Mucilaginibacter sp. | reverse complement strand
GCAATTAAAAGAAGCTTGTTGGTCATTATGAATTTCATTTAACTTTAGTTTGATAAACTTAGAACATTTAGCGCAAAAAAGCTATTAAAGTATTAAAAACCATTAGGTGGTTTATATAATTTAATTTGCATTATATGAACATTGAACAACAGGCTGTTATTGATGAATTGATAAAATTGCTAAAAGGCGGAGGCGCCCATGCTACATTAAAACATGCACTGGATAACTTACCCCCTCAATTACGGGGAGTTAAACCTGATGGCCTGCCATATAGCATTTGGCAATTAACGGAGCATATCCGCATAGCACAATGGGACATGCTGCAGTTTTGTATTGACGCCAATCATCAATCGCCAAAATGGCCGGACGCTTTCTGGCCCAAGGAAGCCACCCTGGAAAGTGATGATGTGTGGAATAGATCAATAGAGCAAATTAACAATGACCTTCATCAATTTATTGAACTATTAAAAAAGCAGGATATTTATAAAAAGATATCTCATGGCAGCGGTCAAACCATTTTACGCGAAGCCTTGCAAATTGCCGACCATACCAGTTACCATACCGGCGAGGTCATAGCTATCAGGCGAATGCTAAAAGCATGGTAAAGTGATGCTATTATTTTTTTATAAAATCAACAATAGTAGTAACCAGCTCGGGCTTTAACGGCAGTTGAGGATTAGTATAAGTGCTTTTATTTTTTTCCTTATCCGCTGGTGCTTCTTTTAACACATAGTTCATATCATTGATAATAACCAACACAGGTAACTTGCCTTTTTTTAGTTTTTCGGCATTGGTAACATCTACGTCTAAGTCTGTACTTCCTTGTATAATTAATATAGGTTTTTTTAATTTCTTTATTTCCACCTGCGGATCAAAACGCCACCAGCTTAATATATAACCTTGAAGACTTGGCCGGGCAACCGGGTATAATGCAGGATCAACTTTGTAATTAATTTTTCCTCTGCGAAGGGTATCTAATACTTTTTTAAACCCTTCTGCAATATAGGCAGGATAAGACTTGTTAATTTGATCAGTTAAAACTTTATCTGCTGTTAAAGCGGTTCCTTCTACTGATATATATGAATTAACATTTTCGTTATTAGCCGCAATCATGCCCACTAATGATCCCTGTCCGTGCCCCATTACAATTACTTTTGAAAAATGCTGATCGCTGCTTAACATACTGATCAGGCTATAAGCATCATCAATATAATCATCAAAACGCATATCGGTTTCTTTTGCAGCACTCACACTTTGCCCAATCATGCGTTTATCATAACGTAAAGAGGCAATGCCATTTTTGCCTAATGCTACGGCTAATAACTTATACACATTGCTATTCATGTTAGGGCCGTTGCCATCGCGGTCAACCTGTCCTGATCCGGGTATAATTAAAACCACCGGAATTTTTCCGGTAGCATTTTTTGGCATGGCCAAAGTTCCGGAAACGGTACCTGACAAGGTTTTTACTGATACTGGTGACTCTGTTACAGACTGATCCTGCGCAGCAGTTTCCTCATATGGACTTAACAGTAAGCCTGTAAACTGATTTTTATTGTTTAAGGAGATATTCAGTAAAAAAACCGCCTTTTGAAAGGTAGCCTTATATACAGCAAGCGGAGCCTCATATTTAAAAAACTCTGTTTTTAGCAGACCGCCTAATTGTTCTTTTAGTTGATTTGTGGTGATCTTAAATTTATCTTCAGGTAAAACCGTTTTCATTTCAGGGCTAAACTCGCTGAAAATACTATCAGGATTATTGTTGTTGTAGTATTTTTTAAATTGCGCGGCAGCCTTAACATATTCAGGTGGTTCGGCCTGGGCAAATAGTTTAACAACAAAAAGAAAGGTTATTAAAAAGAAAAATATTTTATTCATTTTATAAAAATCAAGGCGAATATTTCAATTTCGAAAGTAATAAAAAACCGTGATTTTTTATTTTATATCTCTTAAATGCTTCAATACATCAAAGCATCAAAACTGTTTAATATCAACATACCATATAATATTTATTAACAGGCAATAAATAGTTATGCTATTTGAAGATTTTTTGTATAATTGCTATTACAATAAACTGATTTTATAGAATATAACTCTACATCGCCTTAATGAGAATTTTAGTTGTGTGCTTATTCGCGGGAATATTTGTGGTGGCATATGACTATTCGTTCGCGCAAACAAAAAATGTAATTATTCAGGGTAAGGTCACAACCGAAAATAATTTAGCTGCTGATCTGGCCTCTGTGATATTATTGTCTGCAGCAGACTCTTCTATACTTAAATCCGGTATATGTAATAATTTGGGCTTGTTTAAATTTACAGCTATTGTACCGGGTAATTACCTGGTATTAGCCAGTAAAATAGGTTATAATCAGGCATTATCCGGCCCGTATAAAGTAACAGGAAGCAGCTTTTCTGATATATCAATTAAACTAATTCATTCTATACCTCAACTAAAGGAAGTATCTGTTACCGCCCAAAGGTCATATATAGAGGTTAAGCCAGGTAAGGTTGTATTAAATGTGCAAAATAGTATAATTGCCGAAGGAAATTCAGTATTTGATATTTTAAGGCAGGCGCCCGGTGTGCATGTGGATAACCAGGGTGATATTAGTATTATAGGCCGTCAAAATGCATTAGTAACAATTGATGGCAAGCTAACTAATTTAACCGGCGAGAACCTAACCAGTTATTTACAGTCATTGCAAAGCGGTACTGTTCAGCAAATTGAGCTGATTACTAATCCATCTTCAAAATATGACGCGGCGAGTGCCGGCATTATCAATATCATATCAAAAAAGGGAACTAACATTGGCACCAACGGCACCATTACAGTTGGTGGTGGATATGGTAACTATTATAAAGCTAACACCGATTTGGTTTTTAATAGCCGCACTAATAAATTCAATATTTTTGGTAACTATAATTATTCATCAGGGCAAACTTTCCATACCTATGAGAATAACCGTATCATTAATTATAATGGTATTACCAGTGATTATAATAATGATTATTACACCACACAAAAAAAATACAATAACAACTTTAAATTTGGTACTGACTATTATATATCAGCTAAACACACTTTAGGTGTTATGGTATATGGTACAATTGCCAATAGTTATTTTGTAAAGACAAACCATTTAAAAATTGCCAACAATGGTACCCCTGATTCAACTATTATCACAAACTCTAATTTAAATCGGAATTTTAGCGATATAACCTATGATATTAATTATAATGGCATATTAGATAAATCCGGTAAAACATTATCTGCTGATGTACTATATAATAACAATAACAGGAGCTCGACAGAATATATTACCAATAATTTTTATAATGCGCAGGGTGGTATATACAGGCAGCCGCTATCATTGCAAAATCTATCCCCTTCAGACATACATATTTGGGTAACTAAAATTGATTATGTTAACCCGATATCAAAAAGTTCTAAGTTAGAGGCCGGGATAAAATACAGTCGGGTAAAAAGCGATAATAATTTAGTTTTTGGCCCACTGGTAAACGGGCAATATCTAAGTGATCCTAAATTTAGCAATAACTTTATTTATACAGAAAACATTAATTCTGCGTATGTAAATTATACTAATACAATGGGTAAATTAAATGTTGTTGCGGGTTTACGTGCCGAACAAACTAATGCAAATGGCAGCTCGCTTAATTTAAGACCAATTGTTAATAAAAGTTACCTGAATTTTTTCCCGCAGGTACAATTGGTTTACCAGTATGATAAAAAAAACGAGTTTACATTAAGCTTTAATCGTGGTATCCAAAGACCTTTATATACAGATCTTAACCCATTTTTATATTATGCTGATCTGTATGATTACAGGGCAGGCAACCCCAGCCTGCTACCGGCATACTCAAATTCCATACAGCTATCCCATAGTTATAACAAGGCATTAATAACCACCTTGTATGCGCAGATAACATCCGGCTTTTATGGCTTTAATGATTTTCAGCAAAACGATTCTACAAAAGTAAATATTTCAACTACCCAAAATTTTGGCACCTATTCTGTTTACGGTCTGAAGTTTTTTGCACCGGTTGATATTACCAATTGGTGGAGTGCCGGTTTTTTAATGGATGCATCTTATCAGCGTATTAAAGCGTATGCTGTAAATGGTAATTTAAATAAGGGCACCCAATATATTGAGCTTTCGACCAATCAAAAATTTAACATCAGCAATACCATAGCCGCCGAGGTTGTGGGCCGGTATGAATCCCCAACTTTTTATGGTATTAATCAGTTTAAGGCTAACTATAATGTTGATGTGGGAATAAGCAAACAATTGTTTTCTAAAAAGGCAAGTTTAAAGTTAAGTGTATCAGATATATTTAATACACGGCGCGACAGGGCTTATTCTAATTATCAAAACCTTAATATGTCAATAGTAGACAAGATAGAAACCAGGGTAATAAGACTTAATTTTACTTACCGGTTCGGGAAAACTACTATAAAAAGCATTAAACATCAAACTGCTAATGAAGATGAGCAAAAAAGATCAGGAGATTAATCAGTTACCTGCTTTTCCTGGTACTTGTTCCTGATGCTGGTAGAAAAGAAATGACCCAGCGATTCTGAATTAATAAACTTTTTATAAGCAAGGGGCGAAAAAGGATAGTAATGCCATACATCGCCGTTCCCCTTAAACTCCAGTTCTAATATTTGAGCCTTAGGGTCATACCCTACACTTTTAAAAACCGATGATTGTACATAATGCCTGTGCATATAGTAATATACACCATCATAAAATTTATGTTTTTAAATTATCAGCCTGCATGCCCGCTTAGCATACTAATAAATATGATGGCTAAAACCAGTAATGTTATACCCATATATAAATAGTCCTTTTCCATTATGAAACCAATAGCCGAAAATATTACCCGCATTACCGGTGTGGCTATCAATAAAATAATTCCGGCCTGTATAATAGCCTGGCCCCTAAAGTTAAATATGCCATTAATAACACCGCCGGGCGTTTGTAAAAACATAGGCACCCCTTTAAATATGGCATAATGTGTCAGCATATGGCCATGTCTCCATAGGTATATAATTCCCCCTAAAAAAACTATAGTAATAGAAATTAATACACCCAGGCGTAACACCCAGCCAATTATCACTTGCATATCGGCATCTTTAAATTTTTTCATGTAAATTGATCAGTTTCATTAATTCAGCATTCATGCCTTAGTTCAAGCTACAGTTAAACTATTCACTATATTTTCCCCGTTGCTCCATTATAGATCATTTGTACAGCCAAAACGGTAACCACAACTACAAACATCCAGCGTATCCATCCCGATGATTTGCTGCCCACTAAAATTTTCGAACCGGTTAATGCACCCAGTACTACCCCAATTACTACGGGCATAGATAATCCCGGATCAATATAGCCGCGCTGTAAATAAACTACTGCGCTGGCGGCGGCAGTAACACCGATCATGAAATTACTGGTAGTAGTTGATACTTTAAAGGGAATGCGCATAATGCCATCCATTGCTACAACCTTTAGCGCACCTGACCCAATACCCAATAAACCGGATATTAGGCCTGCAAATATCATCATAAAAAAGCCGCCCATCACCCGTACTACACTATACTCCACCACACCGGCTGAAGTTGGATAATTTGAATTAAGCTTTAACTTTTCAGCTAAATAACTTTTCTCTGAGGTAATGTGTTCAGATTTTTTTATCACCGATGAGATAGCCGAAAAAATTAAAATACATCCAAATAAAATGGCTATATAATTGGCAGACATATATATGGCTATTGTGGCGCCAATCAATGCACCAATGGTTGTAGCAATCTCCAAAAACATACCTAAACGTATATTGGTGATACCTTCCTTTACATAGGCTGCTGCCGAGCCTGAAGATGTCGCTATTACAGATATCAGCGAAGCGCCTATGGCATAATGTATATCAACATGCAATACTAAAGTCAATAAAGGAATAATTATAAAGCCACCCCCCAAACCTGTTAATGAACCTAATAAACCTGCTAAATATGAACCAAGGAGCAGAATGAGGGTAAACGTAATTATTGACATATGTAACAGCTATTATAATGCGAAAGTAGAATTAATTGATCAGTAAGACCATAAGTTCCCTTACCAAACAATTAAATAACCTAACTTTGTTTTGTTTATTTTACATTATCAAAACTTTACCTGCTAATGGGTTATCCGAGTTTACAGGCCTGCCTTACCGATCTTGAAAAAAATGGTCATTTAATACGTATAAAAGCAGAGGTTGATCCTTATTTACAAATGGCAGCAATTCATTTGCGGGTGTTTGAGCACCAGGGGCCCGCTATTTTATTTGAAAATGTAAAAGGCAGTAAATTTCCCGCGGTATCCAATCTTTTCGGCACCATTGATCGTTCGCGTTTTATTTTCAGGGATACATTAGATAAAATTAAAACCCTGGTCGACTTAAAATCCGATCCGGTTAAAGCCATTAAACAACCCTTTAAATATGCTAATGTAGCACTAACCGCCTTATCTGCTTTGCCAATGAAAACCGGCAAAAATGCTCCGGTTGGTTTTGGTAAATGCCATATCAGCGATTTACCCCAAATTGTTAACTGGCCTATGGACGGCGGCCCTTTTGTTACCATGCCGCAGGTTTATACTGAGGATATGGATAAACCCGGTATTATGAATGCCAATCTTGGCATGTATCGTATACAATTGGGGGGGAATGATTATATATTGAATAAGGAAATTGGCCTGCATTACCAGTTACACAGGGGTATAGGGGTGCATCAAGCCAAAGCCAATGCAAAAGGACAGCCTTTAAAGGTAAGCATATTTGTAGGCGGACCACCCTCACACCCAGTAGCTGCTGTAATGCCCCTGCCCGAAGGTTTATCAGAAATGACCTTTGCCGGTGCCTTAGGTAACCGTCGCTTCCGCTATTTTTACGATGATGAAGGCTTTTGTATTTCAGCTGATGCTGATTTTGTAATTACCGGAACGGTAATGCCGCTTGAAAATAAACCTGAAGGGCCATTTGGCGATCATTTGGGCTATTATAGCTTAAAACACCCTTTCCCGTTATTAAAAGTACATAATGTATATCACCGTAAGGATGCGGTTTGGTCATTTACGGTAGTAGGCAGGCCGCCACAAGAAGATACCAGCTTTGGCGCGTTGATACATGAAATTACCGGATCGGCCCTGCCAACAGAAATACCCGGCCTGCACGCGGTTAACGCGGTTGACGCTGCCGGTGTACATCCTCTATTGTTCGCTATCGGCAGTGAGCGTTATACACCTTACATTAAAGAACGTAAGCCACAGGAAATATTAACTATAGCCAACCATATTTTAGGTAAGAATCAACTGAGCCTGGCCAAATATCTTTTTATTGCTGCAAAAGAGGATGATCCTTCATTGGATGTAAATAATATTGGTACGTTTTTAAAACATATATTACAGCGGATTGACCTGACCCGGGACCTGCATTTTTATACTAACACTACCATTGATACACTTGATTATAGCGGCGATGGGTTAAATGCAGGGAGCAAAGTGGCAGTAACAGTGGCAGGAAATATTATTCGGGAGTTATGGAATGAATTGCCTGCCGGTTTTACTTTACCCCGGCCGTTTGATCTGTTTAAAATGGTAATGCCTGGAGTGCTGGCTATTGAAGTTCCTAAAAATATCCGCGCCAGCGATATGCCGCTAATGCTGGAGATATTGAATGAACATTTAGGTGAAGCTGATTTGACCGGATTGCCGTTGATGGTATTATGTAATGATGCTGCCTTCACCGCTCAAAACCTCAACAACTTTGTTTGGGTAACCTTTACCCGCAGCAATCCATCGCATGATATTTATGGCATTAATAGTTTTACTGAACACAAGCACTGGGGGTGTAGTGGACCGCTTATTATTGATGCTCGAATAAAACCACATCATGCTCCTGTACTGGAAAAAGATCCCGCCATTGAAAAACTGGTAGATAAAATGGGAGAAAAGGGCGGTGATTTATACGGAATTATCTAAACACTGCTTGTCATTCTAATCCGCCTTTTGGCGGATTAGAATCTTCTTTGGAGAAAAGCATGCCTGACACTATTGTAGAAGACCCTTCGCTGCCGCTCAAGGATGACAAAAAACTATACTGCTTGTCATTCTGGAACAGAGTGAAGAATCCTCTACAAGCGAAAGGTAAACGTTATGCAGATCTCCAGTAGAAGATCCTTCGCTGCCGCTCAAGGATGACAAAAAGATTGGGGGCTACTTGTCATTCTGGAACAGTGTGAAGAATCTTCTACAAGCGAAAAGTAAACGTTATGCAGATCTCCAGTAGAAAATCCTTCGCTGCCGCTCAAGGATGACAAAAAACTATACTGCTTGTCATTCTGGAACGAAGTGAAGAATCTTCTACAAGCGAAAGGTATACGTTATGCATATCTCCAGTAGAAGATTCTTCGCTGCCGCTCAAGGATGACAAAAAGATCGGGGTGCTGCTTGTCATTCTGGAACAGAGTGAAGAATCTTCTACAAGCGAAAGGTAAACGTTATGCATATCTTCAGTAGAAGATCCTTCGCTGCCGCTCAAGGATGACAAAAAGATTGGGGGCTACTTGTCATTCTGGAACGAAGTGAAGAATCTTCTACAAGCGAAAAGTAAACGTATGCAGATCTCCAGTAGAAGATCCCTCGCTGCCACTCAAGGATGACAAAAAAGATTGAGGGGCTGCTTGTCATTCTGGAACGAAGTGAAGAATCTTCTACAAGCGAAAGGTAAACGTTATGTATATCTCCAGTAGAAGATCCCTCGCTGCCGCTCAAGGATGACAAAAAAGATTGAGGGGCTGCTTGTCATTCTGTAACGGAGTGAAGAATCTTCTACAAGCGGAAAGTAAACGTTATGTATATCTCCAGTAGAAAATCCTTCGCTGCCGCTCAAGGATGACAAAAAAGATCGGGGGCTACTTGTCATTCTGTAAC
Source organism: Mucilaginibacter sp. (assembly GCA_028287805.1). Classification (GTDB taxonomy): domain Bacteria; phylum Bacteroidota; class Bacteroidia; order Sphingobacteriales; family Sphingobacteriaceae; genus Mucilaginibacter. The sequence goes on along the minus strand of JAQBOY010000065.1, from coordinate 8,479 downwards.
GGAGTGAAGAATCTTCTACAAGCGAAAGGTAAACGTTATGCATATCTCCAGTAGAAGATCCCTCGCTGCCGCTCAAGATGACAAAAGCGAAAAAATTATTATATTTCCCCTTCCCGTTTCCTTAAAAACCATTCAGTACTTAACAAAGCCAGGATGAGTATAAAGATCCATTTATTATCGATCATATCGCTGTAATGCTTGTCTTCATAAACCATGGTTTTGATATTCTCATTTTTCTTTATCAAATCGGCAAGACGGTTAATTTGGGAAGGCAACAGCATTTCTCCGCCGCTTTCTTTAGCCATGCTTCTTAATAGCTGATGATTAGCCGCGCTTTGGCGCAGTTCGAGGTTTAATGGCTTAATGGTTAACTGCCCCGTTGCTGTAAAGGAATGATTGCCAAGCATAGTACCCGCGGTATAGTTGTATTCGCCAAGCGGGAGCGCACCGGCATTGAGTTGGTAACTGGGACCATTTTTAGTAAACAAGAAGTTAAAGCTTTTACCCTGGGTGTTTTTCAGTTCAATTTTAACGTCGGGGGTATTCACAGGTTCCAGCGCGTCATTATACAATTCAGCATTAATCAGTACATTTTCACCTTCGTCAAAAACATTTTTGGATGGATATACTCTAAAACGCTGACTATTTGCATTGGCGGTTAAATATTGTACGCCCTGGCTAAACAATTCTTCCAAAGCATGATGATTACCATAGTTTTCAAACTCCGTCAATTGCCAGCGCCATAAACCTTCGCCGGCAAGTACCGCTATACGTTTGCCGTTATCATCACCAAATACCAGCAGCGGGTAAGTGGTTTGTACATTGCCTATCCTTTGCTTAAATAAAACGCCATTGGTAACCGAAGACCCATAATTGCCAAACGGTGCAACTAAAGGCGGAAACCGGCTTATCTTTTTAAGTGTAGAATCTGATAAGGTGAACGCAGAAAAATTTGCTACCGGCTGTGCAAATACTTCCTGCATTTCCTGTTGTCCGGCACTGATCTTAACCAGCTTTTCCTGGTAATTTAAACTTGGTAAGTCGGTTTGCGCTCCGGCTAAATACCATAAAGGGGTTTTACCTTTAATCAGGTTCTTTAATATGCCATAGCTGTTTCCGGTTAACTGGTATAGTATGGCCATGCTGTAGTCGCTTAATTTAACCGACGCTAAGTCGGTCACCAGCGCGGCTTTTACCTCATAATTTTTATTGCTTTCAATGGCCTGTTTAATAACACTGATATCGGGGTGAGGACCATCATACACCAGCAATATTTTCTGCTTTACATCCAGCACCTCTACATAAATGGTCTCTGCATTGTTTTGAACAGACAGCTCGTTTTTAACCGGCACTATGCTGATATTGAACTTGCGAATGCCTTTTTTATCGGCATTGAGTTTTATGGTAACTACCTTTTTAAAAGCAGCTGAGTTTACCGGAATAACTGCTGAATGTACCGGTCTGCTATCCTCAGTTACATTTAAACGCATTTGTTCGCCTTTGCTTTGATAAGCCTCAGTTAAAACCTCTATCTCAAAATCATTCCCTAAAAAAGCAGTTTTATTGTAGTTGATATTGCCGATCAGCAAATCGCGTTTGGGAATAGTATCGCCAAAGGCGATGGTATATATACCTGCTTTAAAGTTACGCGCCTCATATTGCGGATCAGCGCCCTGATTATATAAACCATCAGTAGCCAATATCAATGCGCCAATGTTTTGATTAACAAACCTGTCATTCAATTGGCGCAGCGCTGCGGATATATCCGTTTGTTTGCCATCAAATTTGTTAGTTAAACCATCAGCAAGGTCATGATTGAAATGAAATTCATGCACTTCGTAGCCGTCGCCTAAGCTGTTTTTAAGATTAGCGAGTGCCGCCTTTGCGTCAGTTGAAGCAGAATTTGATGGAAATAATTTTATAGATTCTGAATTATCCTGTGCAATCAGGATTATTGGTTTTTCGGGTTTATAGCTTACGGATCTTACCAGTGGTGAAACCAGCAATAAAGCGATGAGAAACACCACGAAAGCACGTACGGCAAATAAAATGTAACGGAAAGTATTATTTAAATTTACCGGCTGACGGTACATGAGCCAGGCATACAGCAAGCCCAGCACAAGGCAGACAGGTGTCCACCATCCCGAAACCGAACCCCAAGTAACTGAAAATAACAGCATATTTTAAAGGTGAAACGTTACAAGTGGTCTGTAATTACGTTTAACCGCAAAATGCAAAAATATTATGAATGATTGCAGGGTTTGTATGTAATATGTTTGAAGCAGAGGCATGGCATGTTAGTTATGGCTTACCCCCACCGAACTGTCCCGGGCGACCCTCTCTTTCCGCCAACCGGCGAAGAAAGAGGGTATTAACAAAAAAAATAAATCCGAAATCTTATAACATTCCTCCGTCAACAGGAATTACCTGGCCGGTGATGTAGGTAGCCATATCAGATGCCAGAAATACACAGGCGTTGGCTACATCTTCGGTTTCGCCGGCACGTTTAAGCGGAATAGACTGGCTCCAGCCCTCTACTACCTTAGGGTCAAGCACCTCTGTCATTTCCGTACGGATAAAGCCCGGCGCTATAACATTTGTACGGATATTACGTGAGCCCAATTCTTTTGCTATTGATTTAGAAAAGCCAATGATACCGGCTTTTGATGCTGCGTAATTAGCCTGCCCAGCGTTTCCATCCACCCCTACTACCGAACTCATGTTAATGAATACGCCATCGCGGTTTTTCATCATGATTTTTGATGCCGCTTTAGTTATGTTAAAAACAGATTTCAGGTTAACTTCCAAAACATCATCCCATTGCTCCTCGGTCATGCGCATTAGCAAACCATCTTTAGTAATGCCCGCATTATTCACCACAATATGCAGCGTGCCGAAATCGGCTATGATATCATTAATAAGTTTATCCGCTTCATCAAATTTAGATGCATCAGAACGATAGCCCTTTACTTTAGTGCCAAAGCTTTGCAGTTCCTGCTCTAAGGCCAGTCCTTTTTCAACTGATGATAAATAGGTAAAAGCTACATTGGCGCCATGCTCGGCAAATTTCTCTGCTATCTTTCTGCCTATCCCTTTTGATGCACCTGTAATCAGCGCGGTTTTTCCTTCTAATAATTTCATAATTTAAAACACGATTTCGGGCGGTGAAGATAAGGAATTAGTGTGAAAGACGGAAAGGAGGGAATTAGATGGGGTTTATATTGCACAGGGTCCTCTGCGGAAACACATATCATCTCAAGCTTAAATTGGTTTCTAAATAAAAAACCTTTTTTACCTTTATCCCAGAATGACTATAGAACAAATACGCCCTGAATTAACCTGGCGATTGCGTCAAAAGGTTTTATACCCTGCCGAAAAGCTGTACCAAATGGAAATGGAAGAGGATAATAATGGCATCCACTTTGGCGCTTTTGAAAACGATACTTTAGTAGGCGTTGTTTCTTTATTTCAAAAAGGCAAAAATTTTCAATTCAGAAAATTTGCTGTTGATGCCGATATGCAAAATAAGGGCATTGGCCGTACCCTGCTCAATTATATGGTAAATTTTGCCGTTGCCGAAGGAGCCGAAAGAATATGGTGTAACGCGCGACTATCTGCTATTGGATTTTATTTAAAATCCGGATTTTCTCAAACAAGCATCCTTTTCTCAAAAAATGGCTTTGATTATGAAATTATGGAGAAGTTAATTTCCTGAACCATGATTCATAAGGTATTATAGCAATACGGCGTTTATTTCATATCCTTGCCCCCGCTGCTTTTACCTTTCAGCTTTATCATTATATTTGCAATTCGCTTATTAATAAAGCAGTTTAATAAAAGCTTATGTCCAAAAAAAAATCTGATGAGCAACAGCACATCGCTATAGTAAACAACGAATCTTTATCTTTTTTTGAAAAATATATTAACAATCCCTCTCCTACCGGTTTTGAATGGAAAGGACAGGAATTATGGTTGGATTACATTAAACCATACATTGACGATTATTATGTAGACAATTACGGTACCGCGGTTGGCGTTATTAACCCCACCGCTGAATATAAAGTTGTTATTGAGGCACATGCCGACGAAATATCATGGTTTGTAAACTATATTACTAATGACGGTTTAATATATGTGATACGCAACGGTGGCTCCGACCATCAGATAGCGCCTTCAAAAAGGGTAAATATTCATACAGATAAAGGCATTGTAAAAGCGTTATTTGGCTGGCCTGCTATTCACACCCGGTCGGGAGGTGAAAAAGAAGAAGCTCCTACTCTTAAAAATATTTTCCTGGATTGCGGATGCACCACAAAAGACGAAGTTGAAAAACTGGGGGTGCATGTAGGCTGTGTGATCACTTATGAAGATGAGTTTATTGTTCTGAATGACCGCTACTATGTTGGCAGGGCGCTGGATAACCGGGCCGGTGGATTTATGATTGCCGAAGTTGCACGCCTGCTTAAAGAAAATAAAATAGAATTACCATTTGGCCTTTACATCGTAAATGCTGTGCAGGAAGAAATTGGTCTTCGTGGTGCCGAAATGATAGCTCATCGTATTAAGCCTAATGTAGCTATAGTAACAGATGTTACACATGATACGCAAACGCCGATGATCAGCAAAATAACCCAGGGCGACCTGGCATGTGGTAAAGGGCCGGTAGTATCTTATGCGCCTGCGGTGCAAAACAATTTGAACAAACTACTTATTGAAGTAGCTGAAAGGGGAAAAATCCCGTTTCAGCGCCAGGCATCCTCCCGTTCAACCGGAACAGATACCGATGCTTTTGCTTATTCCAATGATGGCGTACCTTCAGCATTAATCTCGTTGCCATTGCGTTATATGCATACAACGGTTGAAATGATTCATAAAGAAGATGTGGATAATGTGATCAGGCTGATATACGAAGTATTATTAAATATTAAATCAGGACAGGATTTTAGATATATTAAATAATTAATAATTTATTTAACGGATTAAACAATAGCTTATTTTTATTGTTGAACCCACAAACAATTAAAGAATTAGATATAAATATATTTAAATCCCCATAAAACAACACAATGAAACCTACACTACTTATTTTGGCCGCAGGCATGGCCAGTCGTTATGGCAGTATGAAACAGATTGACGGCTTTGGCCCTCATGGTGAAACTATTATTGATTATTCTATTCACGACGCTATAAAAGCCGGCTTCGGAAAAATAAGCTTTATTATACGTGAAGAATTTCTGGAACCTTTTAAAGCTATTTTTGAACCTAAATTGAATGGCCGTATAGAAACGGACTATATTTTTCAAAGTTACGACCTGAAACCTTTCGGTATTGATAAAACCATTGAAAGAGCCAAACCCTGGGGAACAGGCCATGCTGTATTATGCGCACGCAACCAGGTGCATGAGCCTTTTTGTGTAATTAATGCTGATGACTATTATGGTTATGAGGCGTTTGAAAAAATGGCTGAATTTTTAACAACTGAAGTAGCTGATGATAGATATTCACTAATTGGATACCAAATTGACAAAACATTGTCTGATTACGGTTCCGTATCTCGTGGTGTATGTAAGGTTGATGAAAATGGTAATATGGTGGAAATTAATGAGCGTACCGAAGTTTATTTTACCGAAGGCGGAAAAGTTGCTTACAAAGACAGTACAGGCGAACACCCTTTACCTAATGATACACGGGTATCTATGAATTTTTGGGGATTTACACCTGCTGTATTCAAACAAGCAGAACCCATGTTTAAAAGATTTGTGGAGGAGAACGAAAACAACCCTAAGGCAGAATTTTTTATTCCCCTGATTGCTGATGAACTGATTAAAACCGGTCAGGCATCTTTTAAAGTTATTCCTACATCTTCCAAATGGTTTGGCGTTACTTATAAAGAGGATAAACCTATTGTACAAAAATCAATATCTGAATTGGTAGCAAATGGCACTTACCCGAATAATCTTTGGGAAGCAAAAGCAAATGCAGTGTAAAATATCCAACTATAAACTTAACCTAAATCCTGCTTCAATAGCGGGATTTTTTGTTTCTACATACCAATGTTATATTATAGTTAAGTTGCAAACTATAATATAACGGTATTGTTGTTGTTGTTCTGCTGCTATTCATCTCTTAGTTATTTATATTGGTTATGCAAACTGAAATTTTAGGCAACACTGAAAGTATCACTATACAAAACAACACCTTAGTTATTAAAACGGCTGAAGCGGAAGCGCGGGTAATGGTTTATAGTCCATCAATAATCCGGGTTTATATGAGTAAGGCTTTTGATGCTGATGATCATTCATTTGCAGTAATTCAAAAATCGGGAGACTTACCGGCTTATACCGAATCGGCAACTACAGTTGAACTCAATACCACCGCTTTAAAACTGCGCATCACCAAATCGCCCTTACGGTTTAACTTTTACACAGCAGAGGGCAAGGCGCTAAGTGAAGATGATGAAAGATTTGGTGTTAACTGGCAAAATGAAAGAGTGATCAGTTACCGCAAACTATATCCCGACGAAAAGTTTATTGGTCTGGGAGAAAAAACCGGCAACTTAAATCGCCGGGGCAGCTCCTATGTAAACTGGAACACGGATGCTGCTTTACATGATATTAAATCTGATCCTTTATACAAAACCTTTCCATTTTTTATCGGCCTGCACAGCGGCTTTACCTATGGATTATTTTTTGATAACACCCATAAAAGTTATTTTGATTTTGGCGCTACTACTGATGATAAAATGAGCTGGTTTGGCGCCGACGGCGGTGATATGAACTACTATTTTTTTGGCGCACAAGGCGTTAAAGATATTTTAAAAGACTACACCTGGTTAACCGGCCGTATGGAAATGCCGCCATTATGGAGCCTGGGTTACCAGCAATGCCGCTGGAGCTATATGAGCGCCAAAGAAGTATTAGATATAGCCAAAAAGTTTCGCGAAAAACAAATACCTGCCGATGTGATCTATTGTGATATTGATTATATGGAGGATTATAAAATATTCACCTGGAATAAGCAAACATTTCCTGATCCTAAAGCAATGATAGATCAACTGAAGGAGATGGACTTTCACCTCGTAACTATTGTTGATCCGGGAATTAAAATTGAAGAAGGCTACCGGCAATATGATGAAGGAATTGAAAACAACTATTTTGCTACCTACCCTAATGGCGAGCTTTACACAGCCAGCGTTTGGCCCGGCCGTTGCCATTTCCCTGATTTTTTAAATGAAAAGGTACGCGAATGGTGGGGAGCAGCATTCACCGCTTTAACCGAACCTGGTGTTGAAGGTTTTTGGAACGACATGAACGAACCTGCCGCCTGGGGTCAAAACATTCCATGGATGGTAAAGTTTGGCAATTATTACATGCCCCAAATACGTAATGTATATGGTATGGAAATGGCCAAAGGTACTTACAAAGGCACCAGGCAACTATTAGGCAATAAACGCCCGTTTGTATTAACCCGGGCTGCCTATTCAGGTACACAACGGTATTCAGCTATCTGGACGGGCGATAACTCAGCTACTGATGATCATTTGCTGCTTGGGCAGCGTTTGGTAAATAGCCTTGGGTTAACAGGCATGGCATTTACCGGTGTGGATATTGGAGGATTTACAGGTAAGCCGACACCTGAGTTAATGGTACGCTGGAACTCCCTGGGTGTTTATACACCTATGTTCCGTAATCATGCGGCCGAGGGCACCATTATGCGCGAGCCCTGGGAATGGGGTGAAGAGAATGAAAGTATAATTAAAAAGGATATTGAACAACGGTACCGGTTGCTGCCTTATATCTATTCCGGCTTCTATCAATCTCATCAAAATGGCTTACCATTAAGCAGAACATTGGCTATTGATTATACAGATGATGAAAACATATTTGATATAAAATACCATAACCAGTTTCTATTTGGTGATAGTATTTTGGTGGCGCCTGTTGAAAGCAGTAACTTATTGACAGAGGTATATCTGCCAAAAGGCGATTGGTACCGCTTTAGTACCGGGGATAAATTTGCAGGGGAACAAGTTATTAATGCCGAAGCACCATTAACAGACCTGCCTGTGTTTATCAAAGCCGGAGCTATAATACCGATGCAAAATATTATACAAAGCACCAACGAAAAAGGTGACGGCATTTTAGAATTACATACCTGGAACGGAACTGAGGCTAACGAATTTATTTACTATGAAGATGATGGCTCCTCCTATAATTATCAAAACGGCAGTTATTATAAACGGACTATTAGTTTTAATCCTTCAAAAAATAGTATCACCTTATCATCAATTGAAGGATCATTTATTTCCAAATATGATCAGGTAAAACTGGTGCTTTATGGCTTTAACAGCAACCTTAAATCTTTAAATATCAATGGGGAAAATATGGATATTTCACCCCAGGAAAATGAAAGCTATTATTGCTTATTTGAAATGCAAACAGAACCTATCAATATTACCTATTGATCTGTTCAATACCTT
>JAQBOY010000046.1 GCA_028287805.1 Mucilaginibacter sp. | reverse complement strand
GGTAATGTAACGTAACCAGATAATTGACGTCTTATAAGTACTTAATCAAGTATGAAGTTCTTTATAAGATCAGTTATTATTTAAAAAGGCGGATATACATACTTGCATCCGTCTTTTTTAGCCACTACGTCTTTTTTAGCACCAATTAAATAAAACCTTGATTATCAATCATTTAATACCACATCTGTAAATTTCTGACCTATACCAAGAATTTATATTATTTATTTTTAAAACATTTTTGCAAATAGTATGCTTATTATTGTAACAAACGAATACTTTAGTTGTCTTATCATTACTTAACCAGTATTTTGTTCTTTATAAGTCAGTAAATAAATAAATTATAAATCAGAAAAAGCAGATGTAGGATACTTGCATACGCTTTTTTTTTAAGCCATTAGTTTTGCCATAATAACCGGAAGCTGCCGGGCAAGCTGACCAGGTAACACTACATTCATCCGATTAGGCAGCGCTAATTCATCACCTGCTTTTCCATGTATATAAGTGCCAATAATGCATGATTCCTCCGGCGAATATTTTTGTGCCAAAAGTGAAGTAATTATACCTGTTAGCACATCTCCCATACCACCCGTAGCCATTGCCGCGTTACTGGTTGAATTAAAATAAACTTTCCCATTAGGTGTAGCAGTTACGGTATAATCGTTTTTTAAAACAATATATAGCTTATGCGCTGCTGCTTCTTTTAAGGCGGTTTGTAATCGTTGCCACCAATTGGCATGTTCGCCAAACAAACGGTCAAACTCCTTCATATGCGGCGTTAAAATACTTCCTTCAGGAATTGCTTCTAATAGATTTTTATTTTCGGCCAATAAATTAAGCGCGTCAGCATCAAATACAATAGGCCTGCGGTAATTGGTTAAAATATTTTTTATCAGCTCTAAAGTATACTTATCCTTACCTAATCCGGGCCCTATGCCCATTGCGTTAAATTTATCCCATTCAATTTCAGGCAGCGCATTTCCTTTCCGTATAATTGCCATTATTTCGGGCAGATAAGCATTTAAGGCTATAAGGCCGCTTTCTGGCACACATGCCGTTGTTAACCCGGCACCCGTGTATGCACTACCCGAAGCGCAAAGTAATGCAGCCCCCATTGTTTTATCCTGACCCGCTACTATTAAGGCATGCCCATAAGTGCCTTTATTACTAAAACGGCGCCTCGGTTTAAGCAACTGCCTGATATCATTTTCTTCAATAAATTGATACGGAGAATTTAACGACTGAATAAAATTTTTGTCAATCCCGATATTTACCACCTCCCAGTTAGAAATAGAGGGGGCAGATTCGGGTAGTAAAAAATTAATTTTAGGCTGCTGAAAAGTAATTACCAATGCGGCTTTTAAAACAACAGCATCCGGTTTAAGCTCGCCATCGGTAAAAAAACCTGTAGGCGCGTCAACCGCGACTATTTTTTTTCCTAAGCTATTCAGATAATCCACCAGCTTTTTATAATCACCCGCAAGCGGCTTATTTAAACCACTACCCAATAACGCGTCAATTATAATATCGCTGTTATCTGCAGGAATATCCTCTCCCGGTTTTAAGATTGATATCAGAACATCAGTTTGCTCTAATATTTTCAAATTAACATTAAAGTCATCCGAAGCCTTATCTGAAAAACGGGCTATCCTCACTGTTAAAGCCTTATAATCTAAATAGTGCAGCAATTGAGCAATAGCCAGCCCATCTCCCCCATTATTGCCGGTACCGCAATAAATGGTTATCTGTTGTTTTTTATCAGGGAAATATTTAATAAAGCAACCAGTGAATGCTTTTGCGGCACGTTCCATTAAATCAACTGAACTTATAGGTTCATGAGCTATAGTAAAAGCGTCAGCTTCGCGAATTTGTTGGGCAGTTAATAAAGGAAGCATACTGTATGAATTTATTAATTATCCTTTTGTTTTATAATACTTGTCAAATTTGATAGGCAGCATACACATGCTCATCAAACACCTGGTTATTTTTCATCACCAAATATTGACCCTTTTTACTCCATCTTAGCTATGCAATTGATAAAATTAGTAATATTACCTAAAATCGCCCAACTAAATGAAAAGGCTGACCATATTATTACTTATCCTCATTTGCTTTGCCTGTACAGTTAAGCCTGACGCTTCAACTATACAAATCAAACTCATTAATAATAATCAATCCTTAAAAATTACAGGATTAAATAACCTGATTGTAAAGGATATTGCCCGGGATACCACGAGCCACTGGGAAAGCCTGTTCCCTATTTATCGTATGCCTGCGGATACCGATCTGAAAGATTATCAACCGGCACAACAGGGCCGGTACATAGTTGCAGCTAACGCTGTGATATTTATACCCGATACACCATTTGTAAAACATAAAACCTACTTTATTCGCTACTATCAATATGGTGAAGACAACAACGTATGGGATTTTATAAAAGGAAAAAAACAACCCGGTAAAATACATTTTATTGATTTGATTTTTAAGCCATAATGCTTGAAAAATCAATAATTTTCATTATATTTGCTTCCAAATTAAAAAGAGGGGGCGATTGTCCCCTCTTTTAGTTTCTCAATCAATTGTCCCTCCTGTTCGGTAACTATCGGATTTCGGGACCCGAAAAGAGAAAAATAATGAAAATTGAAAAAAGAGTAGCGGAACTGGTTGAAGAAAAAATAACCGCTATGGAGCGGCCCGATCTGTTTTTGGTAGATGCAAAATTACATTCAAACGGAAAACTGATCATTTTGGTTGATGGAGACAAAGGAGTTGGCATTGCTGAATGTGCGCAGATCAGCAGGCACGTAGGCTTCTGTTTAGAAGAAGAAAATGTGATTGATACAGCCTATAACCTGGAAGTTTCATCGCCGGGTTTGGATACGCCGCTTACCTCTTTAAGGCAATACGCCAAAAATATAGGCCGGCAATTGTCCATAAAAATGGCCGACGGTACTAAAAAGGAAGTAAAATTGACTGGAATGACCGAAGACGCCATTGTAGTTGAAGAAAAAATAAAAGAAAAGGGTAAAAAAGCTGAATTAATTGAAAGCGCTATCCCTATTAATCAAATAACAGAAACAAAAGTTATAATATCATTTAAGTAGAAAATGAGTAATATTAATTTAATTGATTCTTTCCAGGAATTCAAAGATTTTAAAAACATTGATCGCCCAACAATGATGAGCGTGCTGGAAGACGTTTTCAGAAGCATGATCAGAAAAAAATTCGGCACTGATGAAAACTGTGACGTAATTGTTAATACAGATAATGGCGACCTTGAAATATGGCGTACCCGCCAGGTAGTAGAAGATGGTTTTAGTGAAGATGACGACCTTGAAATTGAATTGGCCGAAGCTAAAACTTTAGATGAGGACCTGGAAGTTGGAGACGAGCATATTGAACAAATAACGCTGGAAAGTTTTGGCCGCCGTGCCATACTTGCCGCCCGCCAAACGCTGGTTTCTAAAATTTTAGAACTGGAAAAGGATGAGATATTTAAAAAATACAAAGATCGCGTAGGCGAAATTGTAACCGGTGAAGTTTACCAGGTATGGAAAAAAGAAACTTTGGTATTAGATGATGATGGTAATGAACTGCTTTTACCAAAAACTGAACAAATACCTGCGGATTACTTTAAAAAAGGCGACAGTGTAAAAGCTATTGTGCATAAAGTTGATATGATGAACAGCAATCCTAAGATCATTATATCGCGTACAGCACCTGAGTTTTTACAGCGCTTGTTTGAGCTGGAAGTTCCGGAAATTTTTGACGGATTGATCACTATTAAAAAAATAGTGCGTGAACCGGGCGAAAGGGCTAAAGTTGCCGTTGAATCATATGATGATCGTATTGATCCGGTAGGAGCTTGCGTAGGTATGAAAGGCTCACGTATACATGGAATTGTACGTGAACTAAAAAATGAAAATATTGATGTAATTAACTACACTAATAATATTCAATTATACATTCAACGTGCTTTATCACCTGCCAAAATAACATCTATTAAGCTGGATGATGAGAAAAAAACAGCTGCAGTGTATTTAAAACCCGATCAGGTATCATTAGCTATCGGTCGTGGCGGTCATAACATTAAACTGGCAGGAAAATTGACGGGTTATGAAATTGATGTTTACCGCGAAGCAGATGAACATGACGAGGACGTAGATATTGAAGAATTTTCAGATGAGATCGATAGCTGGATAATTGATGAATTTAAACGCATTGGTTTAGATACAGCAAAATCAGTATTAGCACTTACCGTAGGAGAATTAGTTAAACGTACTGACCTGGAAGAAGAAACTGTTAAAGAAGTTTTATCTGTTCTACAGGCTGAGTTTGAATAAATAGCTATAACCAAAAATTAAAATCGTATTTTTGCAATAAGCAGAGAAAGAATATAATAAATGTCAGAAGACAAATCGATAAAATTATTTAAGGCAGCAAAAGAGCTGAATATTGGTACGGGTACCATTGTTGACTTTTTAGCGTCAAAGGGGTTTAAAATAGAAAAACAGCCTAACGCTAAAATTGAAAGCGATATGTATGCCGCGCTATTGAAAGAGTTTGCTGTTGATAAAATTATTAAGGAAGAAGCCAAGCAAATCAGCATCGGAAAAATCCGTAAAGAAGAGCCCGCTCAATTTCCTGAAAAACCAATTGAAAACCGCCGCTCAAGGGATTTTGAGAATGAGGAGATATTGATTAAAAATGTTAATCAATACAATGCTCCCCCGGTAGAAAAACCGAAACCTGCACCTGCACCGGAACCAGCTAAACGAGAAGAGCGTAACGATGTATTACCTGGTGTTAAGGTAGTTGGAAAAATCAATCTTGATGACAAGAACGCTATACCAAAGCCTGTTGTAAAGATAGAAGAAGCCGCTCCGGTAAAAGAAGAAGCTGCCCCAGTAAAACTGGAAGTTCCTCCTTTAAAGCAGGAACCTGTTGTACCACAACCAGAACCTGAAAAAGAGGAAGAAAAAAAGGAAGAAGTTAAACCGGTACAGCCTGTGCCACCGGTAGCTGAGGTTAAGGAAGAGGTTAAAAAAGATATTGTGCCCGTTGTGCCCGAGGCTCCAAAAGCTGAGTTGCCAAAGGTACCTGAACCTGTTAAACCAACAGAAACAGCTGAAGAAAATCCACCGAATGAAGTAATAAGAGCTAAGGCAGACCGTTTAAGCGGACCTAATGTAGTAGGTAAGATACAATTACCTGTAAATACGCCTAAACGTAATCCGATAGCTTCATCATCTAATACTAATTCGGCAGATCATAAGCGCAAAAGAAAGCGTAAAGATAATCAGGGCCCCGGTGGTCAGGGACATGGACATGGTTCTAATCAGCCACAAGGAAATACCCCGGGACAATCACAAGGGAACCATCCCCCTCAAGGCAATCATCCGCCGCAGGGAAATCATCCACCGCAAGGTAATATTAATCCTAACCGTCCTGATTTTAGGAACAGGAGTAATAACAATATTACAAGTGGTGGTGGCGGCCATAGTGCTAATCGCCCTGATTTCAGGAACCGTAATGCATCTGCAAATACAGGCCCTAAAGAAGAACCTACAGAAAAAGATATACAAGATCAAATTAAAGCTACTTTAGCAAGGTTGAGCGGTGCCGGTAAATCTGGTAAGTTTGCTCAGCGTGCAAAATTCCGCCGTCAAAAGCGTGATGATGTAGCAGCCACTGCCGAAGAACTGGCAATGGAACAGGAATTGCAATCAAAGGTATTGAAAGTTACCGAGTTTGTTACCGCTAATGAACTGGCCTCTATGATGGATGTTTCTGTAACCCAGATCATTTCAACATGTATGAGCCTTGGTTTATTTGTTTCCATTAACCAGCGACTTGACGCAGAAACATTAAGTATTGTTGCCGATGAATTTGGCTACCAGGTTGAGTTTGTAAAGCCACAGGATGAAGAAGCCAACCTTGATCAAACGGATAGTCCGGAGGATTTAGTTCCACGCGCGCCAATTGTAACTATAATGGGCCACGTTGACCATGGTAAAACATCATTACTTGACTTTATACGTAAAACAAATGTTATAGGCGGCGAAGCCGGGGGTATAACCCAGCATATTGGAGCCTATGAGGTTACCCTGCCTGACAATAAAGGTAAAATAACATTCCTGGATACACCTGGCCACGAGGCATTTACGGCCATGCGTGCAAGGGGTGCCCAGGTAACAGATATTGTAATTATAGTAATAGCGGCTGATGATAGTGTGATGCCGCAAACCCGCGAGGCCATAAACCACGCGCAGGCTGCGGGCGCACCAATTATCTTCGCTTTCAACAAAATTGACAGGCCGGGCGCAAACCCCGATAAGGTACGTGAGCAATTATCTGCCATGAATATTTTGGTTGAAGAGTGGGGTGGTAAATACCAAACACAAGAGATATCTGCTAAAACAGGTTTAAATATCGATCTGTTGTTAGAAAAAGTATTGCTTGAGGCCGAATTGCTTGAGCTTAAAGCTAATCCTAATAAACGTGCCGTAGGTACGGTAATTGAAGCTGCGCTGGATAAAGGCCGTGGTATTGTTACCACCATTTTAGTACAGGCAGGCCGCTTAAAAGTAGGTGATCCTATTTTAGCAGGTTGCTACAGCGGTCGTGTTAAGGCATTAACCAATGAGCGTGGCCAAAGGGTTGAATCTGCAGGGCCATCAACACCGGTACAGGTGTTAGGTATGCAAGGCGCACCTACA
>JAQBOY010000038.1 GCA_028287805.1 Mucilaginibacter sp. | reverse complement strand
ACATGTCTAAATTTATTGTTAGATTTGTTTAAATGAACACTTTAGCCGAAGAAAATTATTTAAAATCTATTTATCATCTGTCGCTAACCGCCATAAATGTGAGTACCAACCAAATTGCAGCCCGGTTAAATACCAAAGCTGCTTCGGTTACAGATATGCTTAAAAAACTGGCAGATAAGGGATTGATTAACTATACCCGTTACCAGGGGGTTAACCTTACTCCGGCAGGCGAAAATGTTGCTGTGCATATTATTCGTAAACACCGTTTATGGGAATATTTTTTGGTAGAAAAGCTGCATTTTAAATGGGATGAGGTACATGATATGGCCGAAGAAATGGAACATATATCTTCTAATGAATTAGTTGACCGGCTGGATAAATTTATGAATTACCCCAAACATGATCCTCATGGCGATCCGATACCAGATAGTGATGGGCATTTTAGCGCACTTGAGTTTAAACCTGTTTCAACAATAGGTGTAAATGAGATCGGTATAATTTCGGGCGTACGTGATCATTCGGCTGCATTTTTGCAATATCTCGAAAAACAGCAGCTTACTATTGGCAAAAAAATAACGATAACAGAAATTATTGATTACGATCATTCCATGATATTAGAGGTTGAAAATAAACAAACACATATTAGCCGTGATGTGGCTGATAATTTACTGATTGCGCATGATTAAACAATACACCGAATCATTAGGCGAAGTACATAGCTCGGTAACAACCGAAAACAAAACCGGCTGGCGCAAAATATTGGCATTCATTGGGCCCGCCTACCTGGTAAGTGTTGGCTATATGGATCCGGGCAACTGGGCAACAGACATTGCCGGAGGCAGTGCCTTTGGCTACCGGTTAATATGGGTATTACTGGCATCCAACCTTATCGCCTTGCTGTTGCAATCATTAAGCGCAAGACTGGGTATTGTGCGCGGGCTTGATTTGGCGCAGGCTTCAAAAAGCTCCTATCCCCGGTTTATTAATTTTTGTCTGTATATTTTAGCTCAGTTAGCTATTATTGCCTGTGACCTGGCCGAAATTATTGGCATGGCCATAGGCCTTAATTTATTATTCAATTTGCCATTAATATGGGGCGTATCACTTACTATAACTGATACCGTATTAATGCTCTTTTTAATGAACAAGGGTATGCGCAAGCTGGAAGGCTTTATTGTATCCATGATATTTATTGTGGGCCTCTCCTTTTTGATAGAGATGTTTATAGTAAGGCCGGATGTAGTGGAAGTTGCTAAAGGTTTTATTCCCGGTAATTTAACAGGAAGCTCTTTATATATAGCAATTGGCATAATTGGCGCCACTGTAATGCCCCATAATTTATACCTGCATTCGTCATTGGTGCAAACGCGTGAAATTACCCGTACAGACGCGGGTATTAAAACAGCTATTAAATTCAACTTGTTTGATACAGTTATTGCCCTTAACCTGGCATTTTTAGTTAATGCTGCCATATTAATACTCGCGGCAAGCGCATTTTTTAAAAATGGCTTTTTTCATATTGCCGAGATACAGGATGCTTATAAACTGCTTGAACATATTTTTGGTTCAATTGCGCCCACATTATTTGCCATAGCGTTAATAGCATCGGGCCAAAGCTCAACTATAACCGGAACCCTTGCCGGGCAAATCATTATGGAGGGCCACATTAACCTGCGTATTGAACCCTGGCTCAGGCGTTTGCTAACCCGTGTGCTGGCTATTGTCCCCGCCGTTTTCACTATACTTTACTTCGGCGAAACAGGGCTGGGCAATTTAATTATATTAAGCCAGGTAGTATTAAGCCTGCAGTTAGGTTTTGCAGTTATTCCGCTTATCCATTTTACGTCTGACCGTAAAAAAATGGGTAATTTTGCCATTGGTTTAAAAGTTAAAATAGCGGCGTGGGCTTGCGCTGCATTGATTGTAGCTTTAAACGCGAAATTAGTTTATGAACAAATCTCTACGTGGATTAAACAATCACCTTCTACCGCCATTTGGATGTACGCATTAATTATACCGGTAATAATTGCTATAACTGCACTGCTGTTGTATGTGTTTTTCAGACCATTGCTTTTCAAACACAAGGATATACCTGTTTATATTCCTCATGGCATTGCCACGGCTATAGGCGATCTGGATGCTATACATTATCATAACATTGGCATCAGTATTGATTTTTCAAAAAATGACGCCAACTCTATCAGGCATGGCATTATGCAGGGAGGGAAAAAAGCCACTTATACTTTAATACATGTGGTAGAAACTGCAGGAGCAAGGTATTACGGCAGGCAGGTAATGGACCATGAAACACAAAGCGATGTAGATAACCTGAACCAATACGTTGATACCCTGCATAAGCTGGGTTATAAAGCAACGGCTAAAATTGGATATGGTATTGCGGCAAGCGCCATAGCACAAATTGTAAACGACGAAAAAATAGATTTTGTGGTGATGGGATCACATGGCCATAAAGCCCTTAAGGACCTTATTTTTGGCACAACCGTAAATAAGGTTCGTCATAAGGTAAACGTACCGGTATTGGTAGTTAAGCCCGAGGCACAACAATAACGTAGAGACGAAATAGTGTGTCTCTAAATTTTATGTAAGTTTGCAGCACAAGAAGCAGGAATGAGCCAGGATAAAATATATATAAAGAACAAGAAAGCTTACTTTGAATACCATATACTGGACAAATATGTGGCCGGGATTAAATTATTGGGTACCGAAATAAAATCTATCAGAGAAGGTAAAGCGAATATCAATGATGCGTTTTGCACCTTTATCAGCGGTAATTTATATGTACGCAATCTGCATATAGCTGAATACTCTTTTGGCTCATTTTATAACCATGAAGCTAAACGTGACAGGGTATTACTGCTTAATAAAAAAGAGCTAAAAAAACTGCTTACCCGTGGCGAAGAAAAAGGATTAACTATTATTCCCCTTGCATTATTTATTAGTGAACGAGGTTTTGCAAAACTGGAAATAGGACTTGCCCAGGGTAAAAAAACATTCGATAAACGCGAAACCATGAAAGAGCGTGATACGAAGATTGAAATGGACCGGGTGATGAAAAGATAACCTCAGCCCCCCTAAAGGGGCGTTCTTTTAAGGACCCTCAATATCTCCTTTAGGGGTAGGGAGTTACCAGGCTTTTTCTCCAACAAGCGGCACAAACCTAAAAGTATCCAACACTATCTTTTCATAATCATTCTCGCCTACTTTCAGTACAGTTACCATTTTTTGGGTGGATTCATCACCAACAGGTATAACCAAAATTCCACCAATATTTAGCTGGCTTAATAATACATCGGGCACAGTGGGTGCGCCAGCCGTAACAATGATTTTATCATAAGGTGCCTGATTAGCTATACCCTTAGAGCCGTCGCCCAAAAAAAACTCAGGTTTATAACCCATTCGGGGCAAAACCTGTATAGTACGCTCGTATAGTTTTTCCTGCCTTTCAATGGTATAAACTTTAGCGCCAAGTTCCAGCAAAATACAGGTTTGATAGCCGCACCCCGTACCAATCTCCAGTACTTTATCACCTTTTTTAATATGCAGCAATTGTGTTTGGTAAGCAACCGTGTAGGGCTGTGATATAGTTTGCCCTTCGCCTATCGGAAAGGCGATATCTCTATAAGCCTGGTTCCAAAAAGTTTCATCGAAAAAAAAGTGACGTGGTACTTTGCCTATGGCTTTTAATACTTCTTCATCTTCTATTCCTTTTACTTTTAACAATTCAACCAGCTTTTTACGCGCACCTTGCTCGCGGTAATTGTCAATATATTTATACGCCATTAGTAATGCAAATCTACTATGTTTTTTGTCTGAATCAGAAATTTTTGGAATAGAAATTTTCTGGAATTTGTCATATCAAATCACATTTGATTTTTAGAATCTTAGTTAATTCTGATACAATCATTTAATAAGGGTCAACATCCGGTTGTACCACACTTCCCTTGCTTAGCTTAGTGGTTTGAAACTGCGTAATCACGTCGCGTATCGCAGCTTTTACTTTGTTTATAGAGATGCCGTCCTTTTCAAATTTCAGCATAATGGATTTGATATAATAATTACGGATGCGGCTGATCAATGGTGATTCCGGGCCTATCACCCTGTCGCCAAATTGCTTGCGCAACTCATTGGCTAAATATATACCCTGGTTATTTACTATTTCAGGGTCTTTATGTTTTACATCGAGGTTGATGATACGATAAAATGGCGGGTACTTAAAGCTTTTGCGCTCTTCCATCTCTGTAAAATACAGATCATGGTAATCATTTTCAATTACCTGTTTAATTACCCTATGCCCTGGGTCATACGTTTGTATCACCACCTTTCCCTGCTTGCCCCGTCGCCCCGCCCTTCCGCTTACCTGTGCCAGCATTTGATAACTACGTTCGTTGGCGCGGTAGTCAGGAAATTTTAATAAACTATCCGCATTGATAATGCCAATAACGGTAACATCGGCAAAATCAAGCCCTTTAGCAACCATTTGGGTGCCAACCAATACATCTATCTTTTTCTCCTCCAGGTCATTTAGTATATTTTGCAGGGAATTACGGGAGCGGGTAGTATCAAGGTCCATGCGTGTTATACGGGCATCAGGCAACAGCAAACTCAATTCGTCTTCTACTTTTTCAGTACCAAATCCTTTATATTCTAAATGCGTTGAACCGCAGGCAGGGCATATGGAAGGTGTGTCTTCTTTATACCCGCAATAATGGCAATGCAGCTTACCACTATTTTTATGATAGGTAAGGCTAACATCGCAGTTAATACATTTGGGTGTATAAGCGCAAATTTTACACAATAAAACAGGTGCATAGCCGCGCCTGTTCTGAAATAAAATAACTTGTTCTTTATTAGCTATCGCCTGCTGCATATCCTGCATCAGGATACTTGTAAAATGCGATTGAATAGTTTTTTTCTTCGTTTCTTCAGCAATGCTTACTACTTCAATTTTTGGCAGCTCTACCCCGCCATAACGTTCGGTTAGTTCAGCAAATCCATATTTATGTATCCGGGCGTTATAATAGCTTTCAAATGATGGTGTAGCGGAGCCCAGCAATACTTTTCCCTGGTGCATATTAGCTAAAAAGACAGCTGCGTCCCTGGCATTATAGCGTGGCGCCGGATCAAATTGCTTGTATGATGTTTCATGCTCCTCATCCACTATGATCAGGCCCAGATCGGCAAATGGAAGAAACACAGATGAGCGTGCGCCTAAAATTACTTTATATTCATTATTAAGAACTTTTTGCCAAACTTCTACCCTTTCGTTATCATTAAATTTGGAATGATATACACCAATGTCAGCACCAAAATATTGACGTAATCTTTCAATAATATGGGTGGTTAAAGCAATTTCTGGCAATAAGTAAAGCACTTGCCGTCCCAATGCGATCATTTCCTCAATAAGCCGGATATAAATTTGTGTTTTACCGGATGAAGTTACTCCGTGCAGCAGCACTACATCCTTCTCTTCAAATTGTGATTTTATAGCTGCAAAAGCCTGCTGCTGCTGTTCGCTTAATATAAAGTTGCTGTAGGTGCTTTCATCCTCATCATATAAGCGGCTAACATTTTTATCCTTAGCAATAAATACTTCTTTTTCAATTAAGGAGTTTATGCTGGCGGCCCCGGCTCCGCTTTCTTCTATCAATTCATTTTTAGTATGCCAACTGTCAGATTGATGCCTTGACAGTTTCATATAAGCCAGCAAAGCATCCGCCTGTTTTGGTGCACGTTTTTCTAATATGCCGAATAATTCTTTTAAACTTTCCTGATTATGGTAAACAGGGTTAAGTGTAATATAGGTTCGTTTACGGGGTTTATAACGTTCGCTTACTTCTTCTGATATATGAATTACATTTTTTTCAAACAGCAGCTTCAAAATAGGCATTACCGTTTTTTGCCCCAATAATTTGGCAATATCACTAATGGTAAGTTCGGGCTGAATATCTAAGGCTTCAACTATTAAAAATTCCCTGTCATTTAACGCAGAGCGGTCGTACTCAAACCCCTTATTTAATACAATACGTGTTTCACTTGCCAGCTTCAATGCCGATGGCAATGCCGCGTTCATTACCTCGCCTGTATTGCACATATAATATTCAGCCAGCCATTGCCAAAACTGCAACTGCCATTCAGTAACTACGGGCCTGTCATCTAAAACCTCAATAATATACTTTGCTTCATATTTTTCAGGAGCCATACCAGATATGGCAGCTATAATAGCGGTATACAATTTACTTTTACCAAATTGCACCACTACCCGTTTACCAATAGCAACAGCATCATTCATTTCAAAAGGTACACGATAGGTGTAATTTTTTGAAATAGCTAAAGGCAAAATCACTTCAATAAAAAGTGTTTTACGATTAACATGCTGTACTTCGGCAAATTCTAACATCTTATTATTTATTTCTGATAGCGGCCAATGCAAGTGTTAGCCAGCCAATAATAAATAGTAACCCACCAATAGGAGTTATAGGCCCCATTATTGATAACCATCCCCAGCCAAGCAGATCACGACAGGAAAGCAGGTATAATGATCCCGAAAATAATAATATCCCAAAAGTGAAAAGGTAATAACCGGCTACAATTAAGTTGCTTTTAAAACGGACTAATGTTGAAAGAAATAACAATGCGAAAACATGATAAAAATGATATTGCACCGCTGTATGCCATACCTCTAATTGCTGCGGGGTCAATAATGGCTTTAAGCCATGCGCACCAAATGCACCTGTTATAACGGCAAGCATACCTAATACAGATGCGGTGATGATTATTTGTTTATTCATGAAAATATAAAAGGCTAAGTTAGCCAATTGAAACTATTACTTGAATGGATGCTGTTAAAAATCTAAATTGCATGACAAACCATTATGAAACGACTGATTATAACCACCCTGATTTTGCTTATAGCCGCCGCGTCTGTAACAGTTGTTTATTTTAAAAATTTAAATCCACAGGGACAACGTACCAGCCAGATCATGAATATTATACCGGATAATGCCGCTGTAATATTTGAGTTTAATAACGATAAAGGTTTTTATGATATTTTTAATAACAATGGCTTGTTTACAGCAATTGCAGGCAGGCAAACTATTGACGACTTAAACACCATACGCAGGCAGCTGCTTTCAAACCGTCCGCTTGAACCATTTTTTACCGGGCAAAACTTCTTTATTTCCCTGCATCCATTAAAAGATAATAACATTGATCTGTTGCTCACTACGTCAGCAGCACGGGGGTTTAACCCATCAGTTATTGAACAGATGGCTAAAAGTCAACATAACGGGTTACTAATTACGCCTATTAATTTTGAAGGTAAAAAAGGATATACTTTATATTCAAACATCCTTAAAAAACGTTTTTACCTGGTTAATATTGAAGGTGATATTTTTTCGGGAAGTTTTTCAAAGGACTTAGTTGCGCAAGCTGCAAAAGATGATCCTATAAAAAACAAACGCTCATTTGTACTGCTGCCCGATCAGCAAAACTCTAATTCACTGGCTAACCTGTATGTTAATTATAGCCAGTTAAACCTATTATTTGAACAGCTATTTAAAAATAAAAATACCGACATTTTTAAAAGCTTCAGATCATTGTCTGACCTGGCTGCCTTAAGTTTAAATTACAGAAGTGACGCACTAATGTTTAGCGGGTTTACAAACATAGCAGATGCCGGGCCAGCAAACTATTTAAACTTGTTTGTTAATCAACAACCCATAAGCAATCATTTAAAAGATATATTTCCATCAACTACAGCATACAGCATAAGTTTTGCCGTTTCAGACCCGGCAAAATTTAAATTGGCACTTTCGCAATCACAGGAAAAAGCCGGGTTACAAAATCAAAAAGACTCTCTGTTTAAAAAGATAAATACTGAAACGGGCATAAACCTGGTAGCAGAATTTAATCAACTGTTAGGTAATGAATTTGCAGTTGTTACTACACGGTACCAGGAAAAAATTGCTATTATAACTATAAAGGATGGTTCAAAATTTAAATCAATTTTAAATAACATAAGTACCACTATTACCGATAAAACTGGTCAGTTTAATTATGATAAACTACCATTTTTCCTGTTAGGTGAACCGTATACAATTTTTAAACATCCGTATTTTATGCTTATTGATAACTATTTAATATTAGCTAATAGTACCAATGAATTAGCCAGTTATTATGATACTTATCTAAATCGTAAATTTTTAAGCCAAATGGAGCAACACAATAAATTTGATAACCTCCTTGCCGAAAGGTGCAATGTTACCTGGTTTATAAATTTTAAAAATGCACAGCCACTTTTAAAAAACGAATTGAGCACCCGTTTTTATAATATATTTGATACCGGTGACCCGGGTTGGAAAACCTTTTATGGGGCTGCTTATCAATTTGTTGCAAATGAAAAAAAGTTTTATACAAATTTCAGTATGAGTTTAAGAGACACTACTTTTAACAAAAAACAGCGCTTTGGTAAATGATCTTATAATCTGTTAATTTTTTCAATTTAATTTATCTTTTTCATTAAAACAACCGTATAAAGTGTAATGAAGCAATTTTTACTTGTTCTTTTCTTACTGCTATTTTCAGCTCCGATTTTTGCACAGCAATTTTCACAGTATAATACAGGTACTTTATATGATTCATTTGAAAACCCGGCACAAAGAACTTTCATACCGGATTCAAGCAAGATGTATGCTTTCAATTTTTTATTCCCCAATTTTAATACCAGCTTTTACTTAAGCGGTAATGCACAGGCAGCTTTTCAAAGCCGGGTTTTTTCAAGTTATTACAATACAGCGGCATTACAAATAGGTCAGAACAAATACAACCATATAAATGTAAATGCAAATGCGTATTCTGTAATGTTTAAAATTTTCGCCAGCCTGGACGGGAACCAGGAGATTGGTTTTTCTATAAACACAAAAGCAGAATCAAAGGGGCTAATAAGTGATGAATCAGTGGCTATTTTGAGTGGATTCCGAAATTTCCCTTATCCCAATAATAGTTATAGTAATATTTTCAATGATAATTTCTATTACCAGGTTTATCATCAAATTGGCTTTACCTATCGCGAACAAATAAGAAAAAACTTTGCATTAGGTGTAAAAATCAATGCCCTGTCAGGAGTAAGCTATGATAAAATAGTAATTAACCAATCGCGTATCGACTTTGACAGACCAAATGATGCGGCTAACCTTTACCTACAGGGCACAAATTATTCAAGCGGTAGAGAAGGGAAATCATATGCGCAAAATTTAATCCCTGCATTTCATAATCCCGGTTTATCAATTAGCATAGGCACATCCTATAAAACAGAGGACGGTTATACCATCCAGACCAACCTTAAAGATCTCGGTTTTATTCACTGGAATA
>JAQBOY010000474.1 GCA_028287805.1 Mucilaginibacter sp. | reverse complement strand
CCATTTAATGTATAACCTTTATCACGTATTAAATGGAATATGATCTTTAGGTTTTCTACATCTTCAGGAGTAAATAGCCTGTTGCCCTTTTTGTTCTTTTTAGGTTTAAGAACATCAAATTCCTTTTCATAAAACCGGATAAGTGAAGCATTAACATCAAACATTTCTGATACCTCACCCATGGTGTAATACATTTTGCTGATGTCGCGTTCTTTGTAAGGCATATTGCAAATGTATTAAATACCCAGTAATACACAAAATTACCCAGTAATACACAATACAGATTATTACACTGTACAAATTCATTTTAGTAGTCAATAAGTACACAAAATTTCACATTTTTGCACTATGACCGCTAACGAAATTCGACAGGCTTTTCTTGATTTTTTTGCATCTAAGGGACATACTATCGTTCCTTCTGCACCTATTGTTGTTAAAAACGACCCTACGCTGATGTTTACCAACGCGGGAATGAACCAGTTTAAAGACATATTTTTAGGCGAGGCACCTGCAAAGTTTCCACGTATAGCTGATACGCAGCGCTGCCTGCGGGTAAGCGGCAAGCACAATGATCTGGAAGAGGTAGGTATTGACACTTATCACCATACCATGTTCGAGATGCTGGGTAACTGGAGCTTTGGCGACTATTTTAAGAAAGAAGCCATTGAGTGGAGTTGGGAATTGCTGACAGAAGTATATAAATTACCTAAAGACAGGCTTTACGTATCTTATTTTGAAGGTGATGTAAAAGATGGCCTGGAAAAGGATACGGAAACCTATAATTTATGGAAGACTTATGTAGATGAGAGCCATATTTTACCGGGCA
Organism: Mucilaginibacter sp.; assembly: GCA_028287805.1. Taxonomy (GTDB): domain Bacteria; phylum Bacteroidota; class Bacteroidia; order Sphingobacteriales; family Sphingobacteriaceae; genus Mucilaginibacter. The sequence goes on along the minus strand of JAQBOY010000474.1, from coordinate 9,781 downwards.
ATAAAAAAGATAATTTTTGGGAGATGGGCGAAACAGGCCCGTGCGGCCCATGTTCGGAGATACATTATGATAGTCGCCCGGATAGTGAACGTGCCCTTGTTGATGGAAAAATTTTAGTTAATGCGGATCATGACCAGGTAATTGAGATATGGAACAACGTATTCATGCAGTTTAACCGCCTTAAAGACGGTTCATTACAGCAGTTGCCTGCCAAACACGTGGATACAGGCATGGGCTTTGAACGCTTGGTGCGGGTATTGCAAGGCAAAACATCGAATTATGACAGTGATGTTTTTCAGCCAACTATTGAATTTATCTCTCAAAAATCAGGTAAAAAATATAACGCCGCAGCTAAACCCGGTGATGAAGATTGGAATATAGCAGTAGCTATGCGCGTACTGGCAGATCATATCCGCGCTGTAAGCTTTACTATTGCCGATGGGCAATTACCATCAAGTAATAAAGCAGGCTATGTGATTCGTCGTATTTTACGCAGAGCGGTGCGTTACTCGTACCAATATTTAGATTTTAAAGAACCATTTTTAAACCAGTTGGTGCCTTTATTGGCAGAGCAGTTTAAAGGTGTGTTTGATGAGTTGTATAATCAAAAGGACTTTGTACAAAAGGTGATTTTGGAGGAAGAGACTTCTTTCCTGAGAACATTAGATAAGGGTATTAAGTATTTCGAAGATTATTTCAATAAAACATATGTTAGATCTGGCACTACACCAAGTGGAGATAATATTCAATTAATATTTCCTGGTGAGAAGGCCTTTGAACTTTATGATACTTATGGCTTTCCAATTGATTTAACGGAATTAATGGCCAGAGAAAGAGATGCGGTAATTAACATGGAGACATTTAATACTTCTCTTCAACAGCAAAAAACCCGTTCCCGTGCTGCCACTACAATTGATACTACCGATTGGATTCAATTAAGAGATGATGATACCGTTGAATTTACCGGGTATGATGAAACAGAAACTATTGCTCATATAGTTAAATACCGTAAGGTAACTGCCAAAGGCAAAGAGCAATTTCAAATAGTATTGGATAAAACACCATTTTATGCCGAAAGCGGCGGCCAGGTAGGTGATACCGGCGAACTGGTTTTCCCGGATGGAGAGATCATTAATGTTACGGATACAAAAAAGGAGAACGGCCTCATTGTTCATTTTGTAGATAAACTGCCTGATGATATTAATGATGCATTAACCGCCATTGTTGACCCCGAAAGGCGCAGCAGCATTATGAATAACCATAGCGCCACGCATTTGCTGCATGCTGCAATGAAACAGGTATTAGGCAGCCATGTAAACCAAAAAGGCTCATTGGTGAATGCTGATTATCTGCGGTTCGACTTTTCGCATTTTGCAAAAGTGACTGATGAGGAACTGGAACAAATAGAAGCTATTGTAAATGAAAAGGTACGGGAAAACATTCCTTTAAAAGAAGAGCGCAATGTGCCTTATCAGGAAGCTATCAGCAGCGGGGTCACTGCTTTGTTTGGTGAGAAATATGGTGACTTTGTACGGGTGATTACTTTTGATGATAAATTTTCTAAAGAATTATGCGGCGGTACACATATTAAAGCTACCGGGCATATTGGTTTCTTTAAAATAGTAACGGAAAGCGCTGTTGCCGCCGGTGTTCGCCGTATTGAAGCTATAACAGGTATTGCTGCCGAAAACTTTATTAACGAGCAGAATAAACTGGTTAGCCATTTAAAAGAGCTGCTTAAAAATCCAAAGGATATTTCTAAAAGTGTGGAAAGTTTGCTGGATGAAAACACACGGCTGAAAAAGGAGATAGAAAAAAGCATTTTAGAAAAATCATCCGGCTTAAAAACAGAACTGGCTCAAATGGCTGAATCTATAAACGGCATTAACTTCATCGCTCAAAAAGTTGAACTGCCTAATGCTGACGCGATTAAGAACCTGGCCTATAACTTAAAAGATATAGTGCCCAATTTATTCCTGGTTTTGGTAGCCACTATTGACGGTAAACCTAATATCACCGTAATGATTGCTGAAAACCTGGTGAAGGAAAAAGGATTACATGCAGGTAACATTGTAAAGGAATTGGCTAAGGAAGTAAAAGGCGGAGGCGGTGGTCAGCCATTTTTTGCAACCGCAGGCGGCAGTGATGTTGAGGGGTTAGATAAGGTGTTGATTAAGGCAAAGACTTTTATATAGGTCGGCCTGACAAGTAAAAATATTGAACCTGCATTATTAATTTTATATTTGACTTTTTAATTAAGCCAAGCAATAGCTGAATTTTAGTTTATGACAGTTCTTCCAGCCGGTATAGGTGAAAAATATGAATTGGTTGTAGGGTTAGAGGTCCATGCACAATTATCTACTTTAAGTAAGGCTTTCTCGTCTGATTCTGCCACTTTTGGGGCTGAGCCTAATCATCACATCAGCCCTGTATCCCTGGGCCATCCCGGTACCTTACCACGGATGAATAAGAAAATGGTTGAATATGCTGTTAAGATGGGGCTTGCCTGTAATTGTTCTATTAATCTGAACAACACCTTTGCACGTAAAAACTATTTTTACGCGGATCTGCCCAAAGGTTATCAGATAACCCAGGATCAGCACCCTATATGCCTTGGCGGTTTTGTGCCTGTAAGGTTAGCTAACGGTATTTCAAAAAACATTGCTATACATCATATCCATATGGAAGAGGATGCCGGCAAAAGTATGCATGATAATCATTACGAGGATTCATTAATTGATTTGAACAGGGCAGGGGTGCCTTTGCTGGAGATTGTATCAGAACCTGATATGCGAAGCAGTGAAGAAGCCGGTCAGTTTTTAACCGAAATACGTAAACTGTTACGCTACCTGGATATTTGTGATGGTAATATGGAAGAAGGCAGTATGCGTTGTGATGCCAATATTTCGGTAAGGCTTAAAGGGGAAACAGCTTATGGTAACCGTTGCGAAGTAAAGAACCTCAACTCCATACGTAATGTACAACGCGCCATTGAGCATGAATTTGTAAGACAGGTTGAACTGATTGAAAACGGTGGGCATATAGAACAAAATACCCTGAATTTTAATGCCGATACCGGAGAAACGTCTGTTTTACGTTCAAAAGAGATGGCGAATGATTACCGCTATTTTCCGGAGCCTGATCTGATGCCGCTGGTTTTGGATGCGGGCCTTGTAAATCGTATTAAAGAAGAGCTGCCCGCATTGCCGTATCAGCTTTATAAAAAATATACCGAACAGCTAAACCTGTCTGATTATGATGCCGGGGTTATTACCGCCGACAGGGAACTGGCCTTATATTTTGAAGAACTGATTAAATATACTTCAAATCATAAAGCTGCTGTACATTTATTAATGGGGCCTGTTAAGTCATATTTAAATGAACAGGGATTGTCTATAACAGGTTTAGGAATAAAACCGGAGAATTTAGCCGGTTTAATTAAGTTGGTTGATAATGGGTTGATTAATAATTCCGTAGCTTCACATAAATTATTTCCTGCTTTAATAAAAGCGCCAAACAATACAGCCGAAGAGCTGGCACGGGAACTTAATTTGCTAATTACTACAGGCAATAATGATGTAAGCGAATATATAAATGCCGCTATCGCTAAATTTCCTGATAAGGTAAAAGAATATCAAAAAGGTAAAAAAGGCGTTTTAGGATTATTTATGGGCGAGATCATGAAAAGCTCAAAAGGCAGGATCGATCCCCAAAAAACTAATCAGTTACTAATTAAAGAATTAGAATCAAGGTAAAATTTACCGTTAAAATAAAATCTCTCAATGAAAAATCGTTTAATCGCCTGCATTATCTTTTTATCTGCTGTAGGATTAATTTCATGTAAGGACAAGTCAGTATTTACTATTTCAGGTACTGTAAAAAACCCTGCAAGTTTAAAATCTGTATACCTGCTGGAGGCAGACAGTTCACAAATTAACGTGGTTGATTCTACTACTTTAAGTGATGGCGGTAAATTTCAATTTAAGCACGCAGCACCTTATGGCAATTTATTTAAGCTACGGGTTGGCGGCAGCATATTTGATATGGTAGCCAAAAATGGCGATGCTATTGAATTTACTACAGATCTTAACGATAATACCCATGCTTATCAAATCTCAGGCTCCCCTGAATCGCAAAAAATACAGGAGTTTAATAAGATAAGTAATTTTTATGGAGATAAAAACAGTAAGGTTGCCAGCGAATACCAGGCAAAATCACAAGCGTTAGGTAAACAATCTGATTCTTTAATGAAAATTTACATGCCTCTATTTGAAAAGAATCTGGATGATTATGGCCAGGCAATTTTAAAATTTGTTCATGAAAACAAAAAATCATTAGCCGGATTTTATGCCATGACCTCGTTGGATCAGTTTAAATACGAGCAGCAAATGGTAGCGTATGCAGATAGCATTAAGAGCGATTTTAAAGATAATCCGGCTGTACAACATTTTGTTCATCAAATGATGCTGGTAAAACCAATCTCGGTGGGGCATAAGGCGCCTGATTTTACCATTGCCGGTATTGATGGCAAACCCATCAACATAGCAGATTATAAAGGTAAATATGTGATGCTTGATTTTTGGGCGTCATGGTGCGCGCCCTGCAGGCAGGAAAACCCAAATGTGGTTAAGCAATACAATAACTTCAAGTCAAAAGGATTTAATATTTTAGGGATATCGCTTGATGTAGAGAAAAAAGACTGGCAACAGGCTATTACTGCGGATAAGTTAACATGGGCTCACGGATCAGACTTAAAAAGGTTTGACGGACCTACAGAAAGGCTGTATCATATTGAAGCAATTCCGTCGAATTTTATTATTGATCCACAGGGAATTATAGTTGCAAAAAATATTACAGGTAACGCACTTGAAGAATTTTTAAACAAAACGTTTAATAAGGTTCAATAAAAGGTTAAAATAACGTAACACTTAACAATTTGTTAATACCAATTTAACCATTAGCTTTTCTTAAGCTTATACATTTATGCAAAATTAGATCCAAATGAGCAGTACCACAAAACAGAAGATACTTATTGTTGATGACGAGCCGGATATTTTGGAGTTGATAGAGTATAATTTAAAGAAAGAAGGCTACCAGGTTTTCCTGGCACGTAATGGACAAGAAGCAGTAACAGAAGCAAAAAGGTCATTACCTGACCTGATTGTATTGGACATTATGATGCCGAAAATGGATGGCATTGAAGCATGCCGTATTATGCGTACCATGCCCGAGTTTAAAAATACCTTTATGGTTTTTTTAACCGCCAGAAGCGAAGAATACTCCGAAATTGCAGGCTTTAACGTAGGTGCTGATGATTATATAGCCAAACCTATTAAGCCACGGGCTTTAGTTAGCCGTATTAATGCCATTTTGCGCAGAAATGCGCCTGCTGAAGATGTAGTTGATAATAAATTAGAGATTGGCGATCTGATTATTGACAGGGAAGCCTACCTCGTTTATAAAAGTGGTGAAAAAGTAGTTTTAGCTAAAAAGGAATTTGAGCTGCTATATCTTTTAGCTGCAAAACCCGGTAAAGTTTATACCCGCGAAGTGATACTAAAAAATATTTGGGAAGACTCTGTAGTGGTTACTAATCGTACCATTGATGTTCATATCAGAAAGCTCCGTGAAAAATTAGGAGATGATATTGTTGCCACAGTTAAAGGGGTAGGTTATAAATTTGAAGGATAAATAAAAAGGCTTACGAAATTATAAAACTTCGTAAGCCCGATCTGGTTCTGGTTAAATATCAGGCAGCTTTCACCTTTTTCTTTACAGCAGTTTTAGCTTTATCAGTTTTTGAAGCCACAGCTTTTTTTGCACCTGTAGCTTCATTTTTTGCTTTGGCTTTTGTGTCGGCAGCATTATCTTTAGTTTTTTCAGCAACGTTATGTGCTTTAGCTACAGTTTTCTTTTTAGCATCAGTAGCTTCAGATTTTGCTTTCGGTGCTGTATGAGCAGTTTTTTTAGGAGCTGGTTTTGATTTCAGTTCATCTATTTTATCTTCTGCAGCATCCTTTATATCTTCTGCTTTTTCTTTCGTACCGTCCCAAAGCTCTTCAATTGTTTCCTTTACCTTTTCAAAAAATCCTTTTTCTTCAGGTTGATTTGTTTTAGTACTCATAATATTTATGGTTTTAGCTATTAATTGTTTTTTTAATAAATAACCAATACAATTATTGATTGTTTTACAATGCGTTAACAAATCCTGTTTTAATCCTGTAATCGGGGTTTAAATTAATAACCGTATTTTTGCCGGCTATAGATTTACTACATGAAGATTCCGAAGTTTGCTGATTTGATATTATTTGAGAATGATGATGTGATAGTTGTTAATAAGCCGCCTTTTATTAGTTCGCTTGATGAGCGCGAAGGAGGGGAGATCAACATGTTAAGATTGGCAAAAAGCTATTCGGAGGATGCTCAAGTATGTCACCGTTTAGATAAGGAAACATCAGGGGCGCTAATCATCGCTAAAAATCCGGAAGCCTATCGCTTAGTATCTATGCAGTTTGAAAAACGCCAGGTAAAAAAAGTTTATCATGCTATTATTGAAGGTACACATGTTTTTGAGGAGCTGCTGATTGATCTGCCTATTTTAAATGTAGGTAAAGGCAATGTAACCATTAGCAGACAGGAAGGTAAACGTGCCGAAACCTGGTTCCAGTCATTAAAATACTTTAAACATTATACACTGGTAGAATGCCGGCCTGTTACCGGACGCATGCACCAGATACGCATTCACCTGGCTACTCAGCGGGCATCCATAGCCGGAGATGAAATGTATAAAGGTAAACCGGTTTTTCTATCGGCCATGAAGCGTAAATATCATTTAGGCAAGGATCAGGAAGAAATGCCTATCATGAAACGATTTGCGTTACATGCCTATGAAGTTACCTTTAAACTAATGGACGGCTCTCCTGTCACCATACATGCCCCATATCCAAAAGATTTTGAAACGTTGCTAAAGCTGCTGGAAAAGTTTGATCTGTAAATAAAATGTTATTTATGTTTTGATGATTTAGCCAATGGATTAAATGCTAAAGCCAAATCAACCCAATGCTTTAGTTGCTTAGTAGTATTTAAAGCGGTATCATTTACAAATACATAGCCTTTCATTGCTTTGCCATTACGCATCATCGGTTCAACGCCATTTTGTTCAATGGCTTCTTCATAATCATCAGGAGACAGGCGTACTAATACCCGGTTGTTTGCTGCAACGCTTACACACATTTTATCATTTACCAGAAAAGATAGCCCGCTGAACATCTTTTTTTCATAAACATCTACCTTAGCATCTGCTAATATTTCCCGGATGCTGTCTGCCAGTTTTTCGTTATATGCCATATTGAATAAAACTTAAATTTACGAAGTTTTTAAAACTTCGTAATTTCTACGCATTAGCTTTTTCCACATATTCCATTAGTGATTTACCAACAATATAAGTCCATCCTTCTGCAAAGTTTTTCTGCGCAAAATCCGGGTGAGCAGGAAAAGTTTCAAGTCCGGCGTGCGTTAATTTTACTTTAGTCTTGCCGCCTTCGTCAAACAACTCCCAGGTAACAAAGGATTCGCCTGTATAGCCGTCATATTTCCAGCTATGCGTTAATTTTTTCTCAGGTATAACCTCTGTCACTTTACACAAATGAAGGTATTTATTTTCATCTGTGCCGCCGGTAAATTGAAATTCAAAGCCCACCTTTGGCTCAAACTCTGCCAGGTCAAAATACCACTCTTTCATTTTGTTTTTGTCTGTAATGGCTTCCCACACCTTATTAATAGGGGCATTGAATGTTCTTTCAATTACAAATGGTTCTGGTTTCATTTGATTTTAATTTTAAATGGTGAATGATTAAAAGTTAAAGTATAGCTTAATTGCCATGATACGTTAAACTTGTCTGATAACCAGGCGTATTTTTTACTGAATGGATAAGCACCTAAGGGCATTAAAACAGTTCCGTTATCAGAATTTGGAAACAATGAAATGTAAAAATTCATTGTTTCCTCTGCATTTCCGTTAAACATTAAAAAGTTAATTATCTTTTGCATAATTAAATATTGATTGATTTGATTTTACTTTTGTTCATCATCCAAAAATTTTTCAAGCGCATTAAGTTTGGTTGTCCAGAATGCCTTGTATTTTTCAACCCAATCTGCTACTTCACTCATTTTTTTAAGATTAACCTCACAATAGTGTTCGCGGCCTTGCCGGGTAATGGTAACCAGGCCGCATTCGGTTAATATTTTAATCTGTTTAGAAATTGCCGGGCGGCTAATAGTAAAATTGTCAGCAATTGAATTTAAATTCAATTGTTTGCCTGCAAGCAAATCTATAATTTCTCTTCGGGTAGGGTCGGCAATAGCCTGAAAAGCATCTCTGCGCATCATATCGGTAACTGTTCGGTTACAAATATATAAGTAACTGTTTGGTTACGCAAATATTTTAATAAATATTAGAGAAATTTTCGAGTCTTTAAACTTCGGAGCCGTCTTTATTTTTCGGATGGGTTTTTCTTTCCTGCAAGCAGTTTTTCAACCAACCTGGTTATACGTTCATCGCGGGTTTTTTCCTGCTTTGCTGTGAGTATCCAAAGCACATATTCCTTTTTGTTGGAGTAGGAAAGTTGCTGATAAAATTCGAGTGCAGCGGGAGTTTGCTGTAATACTTCAGCAATTTGAGGGGTAAGTTTCACCTGTTTATTATCCACATCAATATAGGCACTGTATTCGTTTTGGCGGATGTTATCTTTACCTCCATCTGAAACCTTTACCTGGCTTTCATGCCTGAAACGTAATCCGGTCCATATTTCATTTATAGCTACGGATGCAACCGGCCTTAATCCATATTTTTTGCATTCATCCCAACTGCTCATCATTTCCCAATCACTTGGTATACCCGAACTTTTTTTGGGATATACTATCCATAATATAGTTTCCGGTTTTAATGCAGGTGCAATGATCTTTAATGATAATGCCAGTTCAGCACTGCCTTTTACAAATAACTGAATGCCATCAAAATTACCATGCGGCTCAAAAGCAATTGTGACGCCATGCGGAAGCGGCTCAAGCGATGACAGGTAAGTATCGGGAGCATTAAACAACAACCAGTTTTTGCCCGGTTTTATCTGTAGCTTTTTAGCGAGAGGGGTCATAGCTATATTTATTAAGTATAGAAAACTATATATCCAATGAGCTATTCTATCATCTATCTGCTAAACTACCACTTTTGAGAAGAAATCCCAAAGCACAATACCCGCCGAAACAACAATATTAAACGAGTGCTTGGTGCCAAACTGTGGTATTTCAATACAGGCATCAATCTTTTCCATTGCTTCATCGCTTACGCCATTTACTTCATTGCCAAATATCAACGCGTATTTTTCATTATCAACCGGGATAAATTCATTCAGCATTATACTGTTTTCAGCTTGTTCAATGGCAATGATCTGGTAGCCGTTAGCACGAAGCTGCTCAATAGCCTGTACTGGTGTGTCAAAATAGATCCAGTTAACGGATTGCGTAGCGCCCAAAGCTGTTTTTTCAATTTCGCGATGAGGAGGCTGAGCTGTAATACCGCATAAACAAATCTGTTCAACTGCAAAACCATCAGCTGTACGAAATATCGATCCAATATTGTGCATGCTGCGCACATTGTCGAGCACAACGGTAACAGGCAATTTTTTCTGAGATTTAAATTCGGTTAATGAAACCCGGTTTAGTTCCTCTAATTTTAATTTCCGCATTATTTATGAATAATGATTATTGGAGTTGTGGTTATAGC
>JAQBOY010000466.1 GCA_028287805.1 Mucilaginibacter sp. | reverse complement strand
TAGTAGAAGTTATACCAGACAAAAAAGTAGTTTGGCTGGTTCTGGACAACTATTTCAGTTTCACGGAAGACAAGACAGAGTGGATCGGTACAAAGATCGAGTTTGAGATCACTGAAAAGGGAAACAAAACGCAGGTTCATTTCACTCACTGGGGCCTGGTTCCCGCCTATGAATGTTATGATATTTGCTTTGATGCATGGAGCGGTTATATAAACAATAGTTTGCGCAGCCTGATCACTACAGGTAAAGGGCAGCCAAACCCTAAGGAAGGTGAGACAATGGCTACAAAAAGTGATAGCATTAGCAGCTGATTGAAGCATATGTTCCTAACAAAAAAACACACTCTTGCAAACAACTTGAACCAAAGCTTGCAAGAGTGTATTTTTTTTGCCCCAGAAAAATTTCGGCACCAAATATCTATTGAAGGAATAACAAATTTGTATGATTTGAATCCTGTTCGCTGGTTCCGGCAGTATCTGAGGTTGTGACGGTCACATGGAAATCGTCTCCCCGATGAACTTCCAGCCTCGCCAAAAGTGTCATCAAGGTGTAAAAGAAGGAAGAAATTTTCAATCACACATCAGACGTTTAATTAATACATCGTATGTTTGCTTTGTATAATAAAGCATACGAAAAAAGAAAAGCTTTCAAAGCTGGTAGTTACCAGAATCAGGCAGGACATACCAGTTAATTAAAAACACAATCAGTCTCAAATCATGAAACGCTTATTTGTCATCATCATCGTTTTCCTATCCTCACTGGCAACGCTTATTGGTTGCAATCAGGAAAACAGCAATAAAAAGTTGCAGAATAAAATTGACAGCCTCCAGGCTAAAGTCAATAACGCTTATGTACCGGGAACCGGGGAAATTATGAGCAACATTGTGCTGCCGCATCATTATAAGCTATGGCTGGCAGGTGAAAACAAAAACTGGGAACTGGCCAAATACGAAAGTCATTTATTATCAGGCGGTTTTAAAAGAATCCAAAAGTTTCATCGTGGCACACCGGAGGCAAACAATACGCCGATGATCTATCCGCAATTGGAGGCCGTTGACAAAGCTATCAAGCAACATGACATCAATGCGTTTAACAGTAGTTTTGCCGTATTGACCGCTACCTGTAACACTTGTCATCAGGCAACAAATTATGGCGTTAACATAATTACTGTCCCTACCGCAAAGGGCAGTTTTGACAACCAGAAATTTTAATCTGATAGTTGTTTTATAAAAGCTCAGGAAGCTTTAAGGAACGGCTGCGGCCTGATATAAGTAAGCAAAAACAGCTATGCTTTACGGGTGGCCTGCTCAATGCTATCCCACATTTGAGGCGGTATCATTTCCAATGCATTGAACTGGCCTGCACCCTGTAACCATTCGCCGCCATCAATGGTAATAACTTCACCGTTAATATAGCCCGAAAAGTCTGACACCAAAAAGGCGGCTAAATTTGCCAGTTCCTGGTGCTCGCCTACCCTTTTAAGTGGTACCCTGTTTTTAAAATCAAACTTTTGCGCCATTTCGCCGGGCAATAATCTTTCCCATGCACCTTTGGTAGGGAACGGGCCGGGTGCAATGGCATTGGTTCTTATACCGTGCCTGCCCCATTCTACCGCCAGTGACCGGGTCATAGCCAAAACACCACCCTTTGCGCATGCCGAAGGAACTACATAGGCCGAACCCGTAAAGGCGTAGGTAGTTACTATATTTAAAATATTACCCGGTATATTCTCTTTGATCCAGTACTTACCTAATGCCAGCGAACAATTAACCGAGCCTTTTAATACGATATCAATAATTGCCGCAAACGCGTTTGCAGACAAACGCTCGGTTGGAGAAATAAAATTGCCCGCGGCATTGTTCAGCAATACGTCTGCCCTACCAAAAGTTTCCACAGCCTGCAGCAACATTTTTTCAACTTCTTCATAATTTCTGACATCGCAGGCAACTGCCAGCACCTTTCCGCCTGTTGCGGCTTGCATTTCATCCGCAGCTTTTTGCAGTACATCCAGTTTGCGGCTGGTGATCACTAAATTGGCGCCCAATGTTAAAAAATAAGTTCCCATAGACTTACCTAACCCAGTTCCGCCACCTGTTATAATGATGGTTTTCCCTTTCAGGGCATCGTCTTTTAACATGCCTGTAACGTTAATGGTTGGAGCGCTCATGTAATTTATTTTAGTAGTATACAGCCGAAATAAAACCGGCATGCATTGATCTATTGTTATGCCGTTTTTTTTGATTTCAAATTCTGGATCATCATTTGCAAGCCTTGCCTGGTTTCGGGTGCCCACCATTGCTTCAGCATATGGTTTAATATTTCCGTATTATCTGCCGAAATTTTATGAAGCAGCTCTTTTCGCAGGTTTAATTTACTTTGCCCCCAGGTAACCGGGTTCAATTTCATATAGGTTCTGATCTTTTTTTCTGCTGTGCTTAATAAACTTTCAAAAGTGCATACCTCATCTACCAAACCGTACTGCAATGCTTCGTCAACGTTAAAAAGCTTTCCTTCCAATAAACTTTGATAGGCCTTCTTTTCACCGAGCCAGAAAGCGTATAGGCTAAATACAAAATCGGGCACAATGATGCCTACCGGAATTTCATTAAGTCCGATGATAAATTCACCCCGGGCCATCACCCTGTAATCACAACAAATAGCCAAAACACAACCACCCGCGGGGCTGTGTCCGCTTATAGCCGCAACTATTGGTTTTTTGAAAGCCGCCAATTCCGCTTGCAAGGTTAAAAAATCGGTCCAAAACAAGCGGCTTTGCTCCTGGTCATAATCATAAGCTTCTATGAGGTCGATACCCGAAGAGAAAAACCCTTCTTTACCGGTTAAAATCAGTCCGCCAACATTCTGGTCACTTTCAAGGCTTTTTATGGCTTCCAATAATTCCCTGATCATTTGGTGATTGATGGGATTTGAACGCCCCTTATCTAAAGTTATAATAGCCAGCCTATCCCTAATGTTTAATTGGAACGTGCTCATATCGTATCGTTAATTTCGTGTGTATCGGGTATCCCTTCATGTAATTCACCCGCATACATCAAGTCTATTTCATGCTGATATTTTTCCATAATCACCTTACGCTTCATTTTACCGGTAGGTGTCAGTTCGCCGCTTTCAATAGACCATTCGTTAGGAAGCAGCGTTATTTTTTTAACCTGCTCCACATGGTTAAATTCGGGGTTAAACTCCGCTATTACAGATTGATAAAGTTCAATTACCCGGCTATCCTGAATAAGTTCTGTGTGAGATGCAGTAAGGATATTATTTCGATTACACCAGGGTATTAAATTAGTAAAAGAAGGTACGATAAGGGCTGCTGTAAATTTCCGGTCAGCGCCAACCACCATCATCTGTTCAATAAGATGGTTTTCCTTCATTTTATTTTCAATAGGCAATGGCGCCACATATTTACCACCAGATGTTTTAAAGATCTCCTTTTTACGATCAGTTATCTTCAAAAAGCCATCCTGGTCCAACTCGCCAATATCCCCGGTATGAAACCAGCCATCTATAATAACCTCACTGGTCATTTCAGGGTTCTTATAATAACCTTTCATAACTCCCGGACTTTTGCAAAGTATTTCGCCATCACTGGCAATCATCACCTGTACCCCACCAAGCAAAGGCCCCACGGTTCCAAATTTTCTGCCATCTTCCTGGTAATTGTTAACGGCAATAACTGGTGAAGTTTCGGTAAGGCCGTAACCTTCTAAAACTACCATGCCCGCTGCCGTAAATATCTTTTCCAGCCTAATGGGTGTAGCAGAACTTCCTACAACAATTGCTTTTACATTGCCGCCTATGGCATTGCGCCATTTGCTGTAAACCAATTTATCGGCAATGGCCAGTTTAATTTTATACCCTATACTTTTTTTACCAATTTTAAACTGCTCTGCCACTGCAACCGACCATAAAAATATCTTTCGTTTAATACCGGTTAATTTCTGCCCCTCTATCATAATTTTTTCGAATACTTTTTCAAGCAATCGTGGTACAGCGGTAAAAATATAGGGTTTCGCTTCTTTCATATTGGCGCCAATGGTATCCATGCTTTCGGCATAGTAGATGGAGAACCCATTAAACAGGTAAATGTAGGTGCACATTTTTTCGAAGATGTGATTCAGCGGCAAAAAGCTTAATGCAATTTTTTGAGCAATGGGAATTAAATTGAGCACTTCTCCCGAAGCAAGCACATTGCTTAAAATATTTTTATGGGTAAGCATTACCCCTTTTGGCCTGCCGGTAGTACCCGAGGTGTAAATGATGGTTGCTACAGTACCTTCACTTATCGTATTTTTTATTGCTAATAGTTTTTGCTGATAGTCGCCGGTTAAGGGCTGCAGTAATTTTGTCCAGTTGGTACAGCCATCTACCTCATCAAATGTGTAAATAGCCTGCAATGTTGGTATAAGGGCACGTATCTCGTTTATCTTATCGCACAGCTCCCGGCTGCTTACAAATAAAACTTTAACCTCCGCCTCAGTTAGTATTTGCTCCAGCTCTTTATTGCCGGTGTTTGGATATAGTGGAACCAGTATAGCCCCGGTTTGCTGTACGGCAAGGTCGGTAATTAACCATTCGGGCCGGCCATTGCTAATCAATCCTATTTTATCCCGGCCTTCTGTTGTACCATCACCACCCGAAACACCCATATTCAAAAGCGCCATAGACAGCTGGTTGATCATTGTATGAACTTCCTGTGTACTATAGGATTTCCATACCCCATTTACTTTTCCATTTAAAAGATTAGCCACAGGTACTTTAGCCTGAACCTGCATGAAATCAAAAAGTCTTGTCGCTTTTTCCATCAGTCAAATGTTTTAAATTAAAGCAAATGCATTCTATCTGTTACATTATAGTAATTCAAATATCCCTGCCGCACCCTGCCCGGTACCAACACACATGGTAACCATGCCATACTTCTGCCCGCGGCTTTTCAATTCATTAAAAAGCTGAACGGAGAGCTTTGTACCGGTGCAACCCAGTGGATGGCCAAGCGCAATGGCTCCACCGTTGATGTTAACCAGTTCCAGGTCAAGATCCAAACCCTTTATAACCGCTAATGATTGCGAAGCAAAAGCTTCGTTCAGTTCAATCAATTCTATATCCTGCTGTTTCATGCCGGCCATTTTTAACACTTTTGGTATGGCAACAAGGGGGCCTATACCCATAATTCGCGGCGGTACGCCTGCAACAGCGTAGTTAACCAGCCGGGCTATAGGTTCCAGGTTATTGGCCTTCATAAACCTCTCGCTAACCACCATTACAAAAGCGGCACCGTCGCTGGTTTGTGAAGAGTTGCCTGCGGTAACCATACCTTTAGCATCAAATACGGGCTTAAGCTTTGCCAATGCATCCAGGCTCGTATCTGCACGCGGGCCCTCGTCTGTATCAACCTTAAATTCTCTTTTCTGTTTCTTACCGTTTTCGTCCACATAAACTTCGGTAATATTTACCGGGACAATCTCCTCCTTAAACTTACCTGCCGCAATGGCATTAATGGCTTTTTGATGGGAGTTAAAGGCAAATTGATCTTGCTCTTCCCTGTCAATTTTATATTCTTTGGCAACCGCTTCGGCGGTTAACCCCATACCCCAGTAATAATCCGGATGGGCCAAAGCCACATCGGCATTCGGCACCACGCGCCAGCCACCCATGGGTATCAAACTCATGCTTTCCACACCACCCGCAATAATGCAATCGGCTATACCGCTATGTATTTTTGCCGAGGCGATGGCTATAGTTTCCAGGCCCGACGCACAATAACGGTTCACGGTCATTCCGGGTACTTTATCAGTATCCAGCGCCATCAACGCTATCAGCCGGCCCACGTTTAAACCCTGCTCAGCTTCAGGTGTTGCATTACCTACAATCACATCTTCTATCTGCTCCCTATCCACGTTGGGTACTGATGCCATCAGTTGTTTGATCACGTCAGCAGCAAGTGTATCGGGCCGGGTAAACCTGAACCCTCCGCGGGTAGCTTTTCCTATAGCACTGCGGCTGGCCGCTACTATGTATGCATTCATTTTATGTAGATTTTTATAGCTTTTAAATTAATTGCGTAACACTTTTCCACCTGTCAGGATAGATTGTATACGCTCCAATGTTTTCTTTTCGGTACAAAGCGAAATAAATGCTTCCCTTTCCAATCCCAATAAATATTCTTCACTCACCAATGATGGCTGTGAAAGATCGCCGCCTGTAATTACATAAGCTAATTTTTGCGATATTTTCACATCATGCTCGCTGATGTAGTTGCCGCTATACATGGTATTGGCGCCAATATATCCCAGGCCCAAAGCCTGTTTACCCAACACCCTGATATCCTTGCGGGGAATAGGTTGCACATAGCCTTC
>JAQBOY010000465.1 GCA_028287805.1 Mucilaginibacter sp. | reverse complement strand
TGTTCAGCATATTAGTAATGGGGATACTGTTTATCCATACCTTGATATTATTGCCAATGGCTTCTATCCGGAAATGGTTCCATTGCATATTTTTAAATGCAGCCCGGGCACGGTCATCATGCTCAATGGTGTAGAACCAATGATACCTGAAGTTCTTATCATCACCAAAATCATCGAAAACAGAACCATTCCACATTCTTTCCGGATGAGGGTCAAGCTTTACCTGGTAGCCTTGTAAACTCACCAAACTGTCAGGTGTGCTTACACAACGTAATAAAATACCTGAGTCATAGATGGTATCTTTTTTACAATCTAACTCCAGTATAAAATCTTTGTACTTTTTATTGGTACGTATGTAGGCGTGGCGATGAGTATTGGCCGTCATGTGGATAATAAAACTATTGTCGGCCACATGTACATTGGCAATTTTTTCAATTATCGTCCAACCTTGCATATCTTTCCCGTTAAAGATGCTTTTCCATGCGTTAGGTGGTTGGGCGCTTGCCTTAAATATTAATAATGAACACAAGCCTATTAAACAACAAAAGTTTTGTAAGTGCTTCATTCGATTTATAAAAGTTATTGGTTAGCCGGTTTAGCTTTATAATATGGTATTGGAGAGTAATTTGGGAAAAGATATTGGCTAATACAAATATTAATTGTAATCGATTGCAAATTTATTGGTTTTTAACCCCGTTTTGTAAACCGGTGGGCAACGTAGGGGATACTAATAATTTAGAAATAAGTAAGAAATTTTACTGCTAAAAATTTGCAAACAGTATTCACGAATGAGTGGATTACTTGGCAGGGTAGTTTTGACTTTAATAATAGATTAATAACTTTAATCCCCAATTAAATAGCGATGTTTGCGTTTTTAGAAGTGGGCATTGTTTTTGTGTAACAATGGTGCTAATCTGCCTCTGCGATTTCACCGAATTATAAATCAATAGGCCCGGCTTAACTTAATTTCTATTAAATAGTTCTTTTGCAGCAAGCCATCGCAAACAATGGGGAAAATGAAAAAGGAAACAGAGCTTTCCATAAACAGTGGAAATATTGAACAGGAAATGATTGAAAATTCTCTGGAGGAAAAAAATACGATACTGGAAAGTATTACAGATGCTTTTTTTGCAGTAGATCAGAATTGGGTAGTTACCTATTGGAATAATATGGCCGAAAAGGTATTGGATAAGCCCAGGAATGAAATTCTTAATCACTATTTATGGGATATATATGCCGACTCCGTTGGTTTGGAATCTTACAAAAAATATCATAAGGCAATGGAAACCGGGAGCGCTGTGCATTTTGAAGATTATTATGCTCCGCTAAAAAAATGGTATGAAATCAGCGCTTACCCTTCTGCTAAAGGTCTATCGGTTTATTTTAAAGATATAACCGAACGCAAGTGTATCGAGATCCGTTTAACGGCGTCTGAAAAAAGGTATAGCGAATTATTCCATTTAAGCCCTCTGCCCATGATGGTTTTTGATTTAGATACCTTACAATTTCTGGATGTAAATGAAGCTACAATTAATCTTTATGGATATACCAGGGGCGAGTTTTTATCCATGACCCTGAAAGACATTAAGCCGGCTGAAGACATTCCGGAAATGGAAAGATTATTGGAAAATGACAGGTTGATAAAAAAAATAAATTCTATTGGAATCCACAGACATCAAAAAAGGGACGGGAATATCATCAACGTAGATCTTCAGGCTAATTTTATTGAATACAAAGGAAAAGAAGCAAAGGTGATCATTGCAAATGATATTACCGAAAGATTGAATTATATCACAGCCATAGAAGATCAGAATGAAAAATTAAGGGAAATATCCTGGATTCAGTCCCATTTGATCAGGGCGCCCCTTGCCAGGATACTCGGACTTATTCCGCTTATCAATAGTGTAAGAGAAAAGAAAGAGGAACGGAAAAAAATGTTGGACTACCTGATGTTATCTGCAAACGAATTAGATAAGATTATCAGAACGATAACTGATAAAACGTGCGATGTTAAAATAGACAGTTAACTCTTCTGTTGTTTAGATTCAGCTAATATTTTTTGATTTAGGTAAACTGGAAATATAGAATTATTTGAATTTTGTATATTTGGTCATGTCTGCATTTGTTGAACTACAATCATTTTATAAAAACGTTATTAACCCCACATCGGAGGGTGCTAAAAATGGAATTGGGCATTTCAACATTTTTAAGGTAGAAGATCTTCGTTTATCTAAAAATAAGCCGGTTAATTATAGCAGGCGCAATTTTTTTAAAATCAGCTTTGTAACCGGGCATAGTAAAATATATTATGCCGATAAGTCTATAGAAGTACGGGAAAGTGTATTGGTATTTACTAATCCGATGATTCCTTATTTTTGGGAAATAATTAGTGAGGATCAAACAGGCTATGTGTGCATATTCACTGAGGATTTTTTTAACAGATTTGATAACATCAATGAATATCCTGTTTTTCAGCATACAGATACAGCTGTTATACCCTTGAATAAAAATGAAGCCGTTATATATAACGAGCTTTTTTTAAGGATGTTTAATGAGTTACAAAGCGACTATGTTTATAAATATGGTCTGTTGCGAAATCTTCTAATGGAGGTTATTCACGGGGCGCAAAAAATGCAGCCTTCGCATGGAATTATATCTTCCGGATCTAACGCGTCTGAACGGATCACTGGATTGTTTAATGAGTTATTAGAGCGGCAATTCCCCATTGAATTTAGTAATCAGATCATTAAAATCAATTCTCCTTCTGCCTTTGCCGGGCAGTTAAATATCCACGTAAATCATTTAAACAAGGCACTGAAAGAAACAACCGGGCAAACTACCTCACAATTAATTAGTGCAAGGTTGCTGCAAGAAGCGAAAATTCTGCTAAACAGCACCAATTGGACCATTACTGAAATAGCCTGGAGCCTGGGATTTGAGGAGCCCAATCATTTTTCAAGTTTCTTTAAAAACAGGGTTAAAATACCGCCAAAAAAATTCAGGCAATCTAAAATTGATTGATTTTTATAGTTTTTGCTTTCATTTGGGTATCGTTTGCACTAAGCATTTTATGAACTTTGTCCATAAATAAAATTTATTATGTGGACAAAAAGCAACATTCCGGATCAAACCGGTAAAACGGTGATTATAACCGGCACCAATGCAGGCATCGGATTTGAAACAGCACTTGCATTATATGAAGCAGGCGCACATGTTATAATGGCTTGCAGAAATCTAAAAAGTGCAGAACAAGCGCTAATTAAAATACAGGAACACAAAGGTACAGGCACGCTGGAAACAGCGCTTCTTGATCTATCAAGCCTGACTTCGGTAAACCAGTTTGCTGAAACTTTTGTACAAAAGCATCAGCAGCTTCATTTATTAATTAATAATGCAGGTGTAATGATACCTCCTGCATCTAAAACAACCGAAGGATATGAGCTGCAATTTGGAGTAAATTTTCTGGGGCATTTTGCGCTTACAGGTTACTTATATCCTTTGCTTAAAACCACTTCAGGTTCGCGGATCGTTACTTTAAGTAGTTTAGCTTATCTAAATGGTGTTATAGACTTTGATAATTTAAAGTCGGAGAAAGATTATGACGCTATGCGCGAGTACTGTCAAAGCAAACTGGCTAACCTGCTTTTTTCTGTAGAATTACAGCGCAGGATAATTGCAGCAGGTGACCATACACTTTCTATAGCAGCACAACCCGGAGCAAATAAGACTGAGCTATCAAGACACATGAGTGATGAGGCTTTTAACAAAGCTGTTGAACGTATAGGCGAACTGATGGAGCCCTGGCAGGGAGCTTTACCATCTTTATATGCTGCCGTGGCTGATGAAGTTGCCGGAGGTAAACTTTATGGGCCAGACAGGGATGGAGGATACAGAGGATATCCTGCTGAAGCAACTATCACTCCAAATGCATTAGATGAAACCGTTGCCCAAAAACTTTGGAATATGGCAGAACAAGTAACTGGTGTTTATTATCCCAAAAGTTTATATGAAAAATAGAAATTAGCCTTGTAAATACTTTTAATATTAAATAAAAAAGGAACATGCAGGTTGTGTGTTCCTTTTTTATGTTCGAAACCTTTTTCTACAAACCAATTTAAATAGGTAATGGCTTTAGCCACTCAGAAGTACATTGATATGTATTGAGCTTAACGAATAATTATTTTAGAATCAACCTTCGCTATTTCTCCTTTCTTGTTTTGTTTGCTGCAGTGGCTTTGGTTTTATCTTCTTTATTTTTAAAATATTCCCTGGCGCGCTTTAAGCCGGTGGCAATAGCTATTCCTTCTTCGGCACCGTCTTTTAAAACTTCATTTGCAATTTCTACCGCCTTTTCCCTAAGTTCCTTAGGTTGGTTTTTATAACTTGGCGGGTAATCTCCGTTATACCATGGCATAATCTTAATATTTTTGTGGAAATAACAATTGATTTGGAAATTTGATTTTCAAACTTAACCAACTCCTTGCTGTTAGTAAGGCACGCATTTAAATAGATCATTAAGTACCATGAAAATATCAACTTATAATGTCAATGGAATCAATGGAAGGCTTCCGGTTTTACTTAAATGGCTTGAAGAAACAATGCCGGATGTAGTTTGCTTGCAAGAGCTAAAGGCGCCCCAGGAAAAATTTCCGGAAAAAGCGATACAGGATGCGGGGTATAACGCGGTATGGCATGGGCAAAAAAGTTGGAACGGCGTCGCCATTTTGGCGCGTAGTGAGATCAAAGAAACCAGGAGGGGGCTGCCCGGTGATCCTGATGATATGCACAGCCGCTATATTGAGGCCGTTGTTAACGGTATTGTTATTGTTTGTCTTTATTTGCCGAATGGTAACCCTGCGCCCGGACCGAAATTTGATTATAAGCTACGCTGGTTTGAACGGTTAATTACCCGTGCGGCAGAACTATTGATGTATGATGTACCTGTGGTAATGGTAGGAGATTATAACGTTATGCCAACTGAATTGGATGTATATAAGCCCGAGCGTTGGTTAGATGATGCATTGTTCCGTCCTGAAGTTCGCTCGGCTTTCAAAACTTTGGTTTCACAAGGATGGACCGATGCCATACGGAAACTTTATCCCAATGAAATAATATATACTTTTTGGGATTATTTCCGTAACGCTTATACCCGCAATGCAGGTTTACGTATAGATCATTTCCTGCTTAGCCC
>JAQBOY010000452.1 GCA_028287805.1 Mucilaginibacter sp. | reverse complement strand
GGTACAGAACCGGTGTAAATGCAGGTATGCCCTGCGGCGGTTACCGTAGGAATATAATCAATATTGGTATTTTCGCAGCTAAACCCTTCATTTAACAAACGTTTAAAACCGCCGTTACCATAGCGGCTGTAAAAACGGTATAAATAATCCCAGCGCATTTGGTCAACCACTATACCAACAACCAATTTGGGGCGTGGCAGATCTGTTGAAGTAGGATTTGCAGCTAATGACGTTGCTGGTTTTTGCTTTTTGATTTGCGCAAAAGAACTGGAGATAACAAAAAGTAAAAAAAGGGAGAACAGATGTTTGATCTTCATGTAGAAATGATATTTAAAGTGTAAATATCAATAATGCAATACTAATTTAATGTAATGTTTATGTTAAAGTAGTTTTATCGCCATGTTTAAATGGTAAAAGTTAGTAAAGAATGCTGGCTTGCGGTATGTAAATCGCGCCAGGCCATGTTAATTGCTGTGTTGGTACTTGCCGCAGTTAAACCGCATAGCGGATAAAGCTTGTCTACCCCTTCCCTGGCCATTAAAGCAAGTTTACGGCTGGCTTTGCTTACCATAGCTAATAGGTCTTCAGGAACAACGGGATTGTTTTCAATGGCATCCCATGATTGCTTAACTGCTTCATAAAAACGCTTTCTCTGCGCGTTCATAGCTGTTTTAATGCCGGCTAACTCATCAATTAAAAATACCTTCTGCGCATTTGTAAGCCGTGGCTGCTTTGTTTTTTCATGGAAGATAGCCTCACATTCATCTATAAAATGCAGGGCTATGCCCGATAAATTAACCGCCAATGTAGCTTCGGCTAATTGTAAAAAAGGATAACGATATAACGGGGCATCAACAATTGCCGCTAAGGGATCTATTTTAAATTGCCGGTTAGAGGGAACCTCCAGATTTTTTATTTCAAACGCATCACTGCCGGTGGCCACCATGCCAATGTATTTCCAGGCAGGCAATAGGCTAACGTCTTTTTTATCAACGATAAAAGGCAGTATCAGAGGCTCTCCATTACTGTCTGAAACGGTTTCCCCATCTTTTTTGATGATGCAGTTAGCGGTAATATGCGTAGCGTGATGCGCCCCGCTTGCATATTTCCAGGTACCGTTAATTACATACCCATTTTCTGTAATTTCAGCTGTGCCACTTGCGGCACCGCTGCCGGCCAGGCAAACTTCAGGATCTTTAAATGCCTGTTGCGCTATTGCCGGCGATAAAAAACCGCCAAACCAACCTGCGCCGCTGCAAAGGGTAACCACCCAGCCTGTACTGCCATCCGTCCAGCTAATGGCTTCCTGTAACCGTACCAGGTTTGGCAAAGTTATTTGCAGCCCGCTATAAATTTGGGGCGCTAAAAGCTTAAACCAGCTTTGCCGGTAAATAACCTTCAATTGTTCGGGATGAAGCATGCCCATTTGTTCGGCCTCCGGGGCCGCGTTACGAATGGCATTTACATCGGTTTTATCAATAAATGCGGAGGGATGCAGAACAACGTTTTCCATTTAACTAATTTGATAACGGCTTTCGGCGGCCTTGTCTTTTTTCCAAATGGCAAGCCAATCAAAAAAACCAAAAAAGGCCACGATAAATAAAAACAGGGTAAGCGCTGAAAACAGGATAAGCTTTTTATAACACAGCAATGGTATGGCAAACAGGTTAGAGATATTCAGTAATATCCAGTTTTCCAACTTTCGCTTTGCCAGCAGCCACATACCAGCCCAGGCTGTTGCCGATACCCACGCGTCCCATACCGGAACATTTGACGTGGTGAAATTTTTGAGCAGCAGGTAAAGTATTGCCCATCCTGCAAATACAATTATTAAAGTAATGGTCCATTCCCGACGGGTAGCCCATGTAATTTTTACAGGTGGTTCGTTTCGCTTTGTTATCCAGTAAAACCATCCATACAGGCTCATCACCAGGTAATAAACATTCAAAGCCGATTCTGCATACAACCCCGCTATCAATAAAACATAGATTCCTATTAAGGTACTGACAATACCTGTTGGATATAGCAAAATGTTGTTTGCTTTGGCCAGCAATACTTCGGCAACGCCAAATAATACGGCGGCCCACTCCCAATAAGTAGTCTCGTGTATTTGTTGGATGAATAGGAGCAGCCAGTAGTGCATGTTTATAATGTTTTAATAGGAGTGGTAATAGCAGTTGCAATTGGCAGTTTTGAATAGATTACTGCTAATTGCAACTGCTGCTATTTAAAACCGGATATTCACCGATGCTAAAAAGTTAATAGGTGCCTGCGGAAAGAAATAGTTATAATTTACAACTTTTCCGCCTTCAATATCCGGGTAGGTTGCTCCGTCCGACTGATATTTTTTGCTGAATATATTGTTGACCAGCAAGCCAACACCAATGTTTTTAATGCCTGTTATCTTGAAGTTATAGTTCAGGCGCACATCATTAACCATATACCCATCTAATGACCGGCTTAAAGTTGACGTATTATCCAAATACTGCCGGCTTACATATTTAGTAATAAAAGCAATCTCCCCGTTTTTTATAGGCTGATAGCTGATGGTGCTTGATCCCGTAAAATCAGGAGAATAGGCAATGTTCGTTTTATTGTATTGATATAAAACATTGGTGTTATTGTCGTAATTAAATAAATATTGTTGAAAGTTATCTACCTTATTTGTGCTTAAGGAGGCATTTACAAACCAGTTGAGAGGCTGTATTATTTTTACCCGTGCGTTGGCTTCAATACCGGCGCGGTAGCTATTTTTTATATTGGTGCGTATGGCTGCTCCAACATCATCAAGCGCCCCGGTTAATACCAGCTGATCTTTGTATAGCATGTAAAAACCATTAATGCCTGCGCTAAAGGCAGATTGATTAACACGGTAACCCACTTCAAAATCCGTCAGGTGTTCGGGTTTAGGGCGACTTTGCGGCGATGAATTTACGAAATCGTTGCGGTTGGGCTCGTGATTGCCCACAGCAACAGATGCATATATATTGCTGTTAGCAGTGAGCTGATAGGTAATACCTGCTTTGGGATTAAAAAAGTTAAGCCCAACCTGCTGTTGTACATTCCTCAAATTTTGATCATACCCTAAAAACGAATAGTTGATATGGCGGTATTGCAGGTCGCCATATAGCAATAGCTTGCCTATATGATATTCGGCACGGGTAAAAATATTAAAATCTGTTTTTTTGGCATCATTACGCGAGTATTGGTAATCTGGCAAAATATTGGTGCTTTGCTGGGTCCATTCTATATTATTATAGTGTGCGCCTTTATACTCATTATAGGCTCCGCCAAGTATTAAATTGAAGTCGTTATTGGGCTTATAGTTTAGGTTATAAGTAACCCCATAAAAATCATTATTCAGCCATAGGCGGCGCACCAGGTCGGTTTGGGCAATACTTACACCGCCAACAGTAACCGGTGTAATACCATAGTTTTTTAACGAATCTGAGTTCCTGTATTCTTCATAATAACCGTAGCCTTTGGTATAATGTAGGGCGCCGCTAAAGGAAAGCTTAGAAGTAATCTGCTGGTTATAAAGTAATTGGTAGTAATTCTGTGTATAGTTATCGGTTTGGTTTTTATAAAAACTATTGCTCGAGTTAATATAACCCAATTCATTATATCTCCTGTTGCCGCTTTTTACACTGTCTTCAGGTACGCCATCCCAGGTCTGGTAGGTTTTCTCATACCCCGAAAATACATTCAGGCGCAACACACTTTTTTTACCATAATAAGCCCCGCTTAAAAAGAAGGATTTTAAATGCGAAGATGCCCGGTCAATATAGCCGTCAGAGTTCATTTGCGATAAGCGGCCATCAAAGCTGAAATGCCCCCCCAGTAATCCTGTACCCAGGCTTACGGTATTTTTTACAGTTCCGTAGGAACCGGCCGAATTATTCAGTTCAGCATAAGCCGTATCCCTGCGGGTAGTTGTTTGTATATTAATACTTGCGCCAAATGCGCCCGCACCGTTGGTTGATGTACCCACACCACGTTGCACCTGGATATTGTCAACAGATGAAGCCAGGTCGGGCAGGTCAACAAAATATACGCCCTGGTCTTCCGCGTCATTTAGCGGGATGCCGTTAAGCGTTACGTTAATCCGGGTAGCGTCTGAACCCCGGATGCGGATACTGGTATAACCCACGCCAGCCCCGGCATTTGAGCTAACCACTGTTGAAGGTGTTTGCTCCAGCAGATACTCAAACCCGCGGCCCGAGTTGTTTTTTTCAATATCCTTTTTGTCTAAATTAGTAAAGGCAGTTGGCGAATTGTTTGCCGCCCGTGTAGCGCTCACAGTAACTTCTTCGGTCATGATGTTACTGTGGTTTAATGCAAAATCGGCTGTGCTATTTGCTGATAAGGTTATTGTTTTTTGTTTGGGCTGGTAACCGCTGTAGCTTATCCTTATCGTGTAAGTTCCTCCTTTAAGGTTTTTAAACAGGTAGGCTCCCTGTATATTAGTTACCGTGGTTAATAAAGAGTTTTCTAAACTAACAGTAGCTCCGGGCAGTGCTTCGCCGGTTTGCTGATCCGTAATTTTTCCGGAAACAGAGAATTGGGCCGATGCCAGAACAGGCAGCAGCAGAATAAATAATGCAGTAAATAAATTTTTCAATGTGTGTAAATAAAAATGTTAAACCATCTGCACACCAGGGTTGAATGCGCAGTACACTTAACTTGTTACCTCTCCCTACGCCGGCATTACCCGGATCAGGTGCATG
>JAQBOY010000483.1 GCA_028287805.1 Mucilaginibacter sp. | reverse complement strand
CGTGATATTGTTGCAAGAGCTATTGATGCCGAGATAAAAAAATCAGGCGAAGATTATGTTTACCTGGATATAAGGCATAGAAGCAAACAGGATATTTTAGCTCACTTTCCAAATATATATGCTAAATGCCTGGATATAGGTATTGATATGACTAAAGATATGATACCAGTTGCACCTGCCTGCCATTATATGTGTGGAGGAGTGATGGTTGATCATTCCGGAAGATCATCTATACTTAAGTTATATGCATGTGGAGAATGTTCTTCAACAGGCCTTCACGGTGCTAACCGTTTGGCATCAAATTCTTTATTAGAAGCATTGGTTTTTGCACATCGTATTTATCAAGACGCTATTAAAGAATTTGACCATATCGATATTCCTCAAAATATACCTGACTGGGATGAAAAGGGGGTACAATTATCAAATGAAGATATTTTAGTAACCCATAATGTTAGAGAAATGCAAAAGCTGATGAACGATTATGTGGGTATAGTGCGTTCCGATTTTAGATTGGATAGAGCAATGAGGCGTTTGGGTTTATTGTATGAAGAAACCGAGGAGTTTTATAAGCGTACTAAATTATCAGTAAAGCTTTGCGAATTGCGTAATTTGATACAGGTATCTTATCTTGTTGTAAAATCAGCTATGATGCGTAAAGAAAGCAGGGGATTACATTATACAACTGATTACCCCGAACATGAAGAGATTTTAAAAGATACTGTATTTTAGTAGTAAGAGCGGAAAACGGGATTCGAACCCGCGGCCTTCAGTTTGGGAAACTGATGCTCTACCAGCTGAGCTATTTCCGCTTAAATAAAATGGTAATCAAACATAAATAAATTTGCTAATCATCACAAATCAATAATTAAAACTATGCCTGTTATACTGCCTGTAAAAGATAAAAGCCCATTATTTGGCGAGGATTGCTTTATTGCTGAAAACGCTACTATTGTAGGTGATGTAGTAATGGGCAATAAATGCTCTGTTTGGTTTAATGCGGTAATAAGGGGAGATGTGCATTATATTAAAATAGGTAATAACACCAACATACAGGATGGTGCGGTTATACATGCTACCTATTTATATGCACCTACCAATATTGGTAATAATGTATCCATTGGCCATAATGCCCTGGTACATGGTTGCACGCTGCATGATAACGTTTTAATTGGTATGGGTGCTATTGTGATGGATCATGCTGTGGTTGAGCCATACGTTATTATAGCAGCAGGATCGGTTGTTTTAGAAAAAACAATTTGCGAATCTGGTTATATTTATGCTGGTACGCCTGCCAAAAAGGTAAAACCCCTTAGTGATGAGCAAAGGGAAATGCTTAACCGGCTACCTAATAATTACATTATGTATTCAGGCTGGTTTAAGGCTTAATTTCTCTGGGTATATCAATAGTTTGATCAGCTTCCCAATTAGGGCGCAAAACTATATTTTGTTTATCAATCCAGATATTCTCAGGTTGGCGATTTTCTTTTACGCTGCCCGGATCCCATATCCCGTTGCCATTATCATCATAAATTATTTTTACCTTATATTTCCCGGCTAAATAATTTTTATAAACTAACGAAGTGTTTTTAGTGATAGGATCACTTTTAAGGACTGTGTTCTGTTCATTTAAAAGTTCAACGACATAACTCTTAGTGGCATCAGGAACAGTAACCTTAAGTGTTAACTGGCTATAATTTTCAGGTTTATCAAGCCTGAATTTTTTTGATATTTTTTTATTTTTTTCACCAAAATAGCCGGTAAGCGCACCGTCATTAAAAGTTAAGGTATACGTAGAATTTTGTTTCCACCTGTATTTTATGGTTAAGTGCTTAAGGTTCGCGGTATCGTTTTGAATGGTATAATTACTCAATGTTGTTGAGTCCTCATTTAAAACAATAAGCGATTGATCAAAGCTAACTATTGGCGTATTGCTTATTATATTCAGATCATTCCCTGGCTTTAATAAACTTCCATTATCAGCATTAGTTTTTATAGATATATTTCTGGTAAAAGTTTCTTTACGGCCTTTATGCAGGGAAGTGGTATCTATAGGTTTATTATTATTAAAGATAGCAATCCTTAAGGAATCAAAATCCATGTTTTTAAAATAGATCAATGCGGTATCTCTTGTTTTACTAATATCAACGTATTTATCATTATTTAGAGCAGGCGGATATATTACACGTATCCCTGGTTTTTCAAGGGGTTTGTTAAATATTAAAATTACTTTACCGTCTATATCAAACTTATGTTCTGATAATCGGAACTTTGTTGGTATTTGTTTAAATAAGTTTAATTGTATACCGGCTGTATCGTTCTGCAAGTTGATTGTTTTATTAGGGAATGCAATCAATTCATTTTCGTTATCATAAATTTTATTTGGTGATGCTTCCTTTAAGGCATATAGTTTATAATATCCTTCGTGCAAATTGCTTAAAGCAAAGTTTCCTGCAGTATCAGTTGTTGTAAATACAGTTGGTCGTTTTTTTCCAAAAAGAAGAGAATCTTGTCTTAGCGTGAAAAGCATTACCGTTACATCTTTTTCTTTTTGTTGGGTAAGCACATTTACCACACTTCCTGAAATGCTTAATGAATCAATATGATTACCTGTTGAAAATACATAAGTGAAGTTTTTTAATACATTGCTTTCATCTACGTCGACTATTGCTTTTCCAAAGTTGATTACATAAGTGGTGTTTTTTTGCAATGTATCTTTGAGATTAATAACAAGGCTTTTTTTCTTGATCTTATATTCCGGTGTTTTTTCCTGAGCCGGACTTATATTTATTTCCTGGTACTGATTGGTTAATTTGAAAAATTCATCAAAATCCAATTGAATTGTTTTTGACGAGAAATTGTGTGTTGCATTTGCAGGGGTAGCTTTCAATAATTTTGGAGGTGTAACATCACGAGGGCCTCCTTGTGGTTTTTGTGGTACTGCGCACCCTAATGCCATCATTGTGATGGCTGCAAACAGAAAAAATTTGAATAAAAACAGGCACTTTTTATTTAACGTCATTTTTATGCGAAATAAGCGATTTTTGTGTTTTTATGAAGATTAGTATTCAGAATTAAAAATAATGGTTTATAAACAAGTTTCTAAAAAGGCAATGTTTTTGCAAGCTAACATATTGATTATAAGTAATTTATATTTTATCTGGACATGTGAACCATTAAAACTGATATATCGGAAGGTGAAACACCAGAAATTCTCGACGCTTGTCCTAAAGTTCTGGGTTTTATCTTCATTAATTTTTCACGAGCTTCTTTGGATAAGGATACTAATTGATGGTAATTAAATTCAGTGTTAATTTCCTTGTCTTCCATTTTTTTCATCCGTTCAACAATATCCAATTCTTTTTCAAAATAACTCTCATATTTAATTTTTATTTCAGCCTGTTCAATAGTTTCTTTATCATAAGCCGATAATAAAGTATTCAGTGCATCGTCTGCCTTTCTCAAATCTTTAAAAGCAACCTGCGGCCGGCTTAATAAATTAAATAGCTTTGCGTTTTGAGTAAGCGTACTGGTTCCTAAATCCTCCAGCAAATTATTAATTGTTGCCGGCTCAATTGATTTTGATTTGGTGAAGGAAACGATATCATCTGAATTTTTTATTTTCAAATTTACCTTCTCCAATCTTTCATCACTTATTAAACCCAGTTCATGACCAATAGGGCTTAGGCGGATATCTGCATTATCCTGTCTTAATAATAACCGGTGCTCAGCCCGGGAGGTGAACATGCGGTAAGGTTCTTCAGTTCCTTTTGTTACCAAGTCATCTATTAAAACACCAATGTATGATTCTGATCTTTTTAAAATAAGTTCGTGTTTATCGTTTATTTTTTGATGTGCATTAATACCTGCTATGAAACCCTGTGATGCTGCTTCTTCGTATCCTGTAGTTCCATTGATCTGTCCGGCAAAATACAGATTGCTTATTTGCTTGGTTTCTAAAGTAAGGCCTAATTGGGTAGGGGGAAAGAAATCGTATTCAATAGCATACCCGGGGCGGAACATCTTTGCCTTCTCAAATCCGGGTATTTGTGTCAACGCTTTATATTGTACATCTTCTGGTAATGATGTAGAAAAACCATTAACATATATTTCTACCGTATTCCATCCTTCCGGCTCAACAAATATTTGGTGCCGGTCGCGCTCAGCAAAGCGGTTAATCTTATCTTCAATTGAAGGACAATAGCGAGGCCCTAAACCTTTAATACGTCCTGTAAACATAGGGGATTTTTCAAATCCTTCTTTTAAAGTTTCGTGTACCTTGCTGTTAGTATAAGTTATCCAGCAGCAGCGCTGATCTTTTACCAGCTCAACATCTGTATAAGAAAACCGACCCCGTTCTTCATCGCCCCATTGTTCTTCCATCAGGCTGTAGTTTAAACTCCGGCCATCTACACGGGGAGG
>JAQBOY010000382.1 GCA_028287805.1 Mucilaginibacter sp. | reverse complement strand
GCTATAGCTTCCGGATTTAAAACTACAAACCATTTTTTTGATAGTAAACAATGGTTTATAGATGCAGTTTGGATAGCGGAATAAGTCAAAAAGAAATTCATTATTATCATTCAGAATCCTATTTTTGACCATACTCCCAAATAAGAAGGATTAGATAATGGAAAATTTCTCTTTAGCAGGCCAGGTAATTGTAGTTACCGGTGGCACCGGCATCTTAGGCGATGCTTTTATAAATGGTATTGTACAGGCAGGAGCCACAGTGGGCATATTAGGCCGTAATGAAGCAGTGGCTAAACAGCGCGAGCAAGCAGTTGTTGCCAGTGGTGGCAAAGCCATTGCATTAATAGCTGATGTTTTAAAAGAAGATGAGCTAATAGAAGCCCGTACAAAAATACTGGATAAATTTGGACGCATTGACGGACTAATCAATGGCGCTGGTGGGAATATGCCTTCAGCTATTGTACAACCCGGAGATGATATTTTTAAACTTAACCTGGAAGGTTTACGTAAAGTGCTTGACCTTAATTTATGGGGAACCATCACGCCAACCCAAATATTTGGAGAAGCAATAGCTAAAAATGGTAAAGGCAGCATTGTAAATATCTCCTCAATGGCATCGCAATCTGTCATCACCAAGGTTTTAGGCTATAGTGTGGCCAAGGCTGCAATCGATTGCTATAATCAATGGTTTGCTGTTGAAGCCGCTTTACGATATGGCGACGCTATTAGAATGAACGCTATTGCGCCCGGATTTTTCTTAACAGAGCAAAATAGAACTTTATTAACTAACCCTGATGGAAGCTATACAGAACGCGGTAAACTGGTTTTGCAGAATACGCCTTACAAACGGTTTGGAGATCCATCAGAACTGATAGGTGCTTTAATTTGGCTATTGAGCGATGCCTCAAAATTTGTAACCGGAACGGTTATTAATGTTGACGGCGGCTTTTCTGTTTTTAGCGGGGTATAAAAGGAAATCAGGCGGCTTTATGCCGGCTACTTAGGGCAGCTCATTGATAGGGCTGCCCTAATTTTTTTGGTTTTAAATATTGGGCTTACCTTACTTCTTCCCGTTCGCCTCAATATAATTCACCATAGTATTTATATCAACTAATGCTTTTCGGCCTTCTTTAGGATCTTGTATATTGATACCGTATTCCTTTTTTAGTAAGACTATCAATTCTAAAGAATCAATGGAATCCAGGCCCAGTCCGTCACCGAATAGTGGTTCATCATCTTTAATGTCAGCAGGTGTTAAATCGGTTAAATTTAAAAATTGGATGATCTGAGTTTTTAACTGTGCCTTTAATGCTTCTTTTTCCATTGATGATTATATTAAATTTTTTCTTTTTAATCCTAAATAAGTAATTATCTGTATCACTACGGTAATAATAAATAAAGGTATAAGGTTGTTTAAAATATCCTTTAATTTCCCACCTTCCAAAAATAAAGTATAATATGCCTGCAGGCACCAATGCATTGGCGATATATCTGCCGCTGTTTTAAATGCGCCTTGCATTGCAAAGCTGGGCACCATTAATCCACCAATAGCGGCTAATATAACAATGGACACCGCTCCAAAGCCGTTGCTTTGTTCCTGTGTATCTGAAAACACACCTACACAAATAGCATAGCTTACCGCGCACCAGCCACAAATTAAGGTAGTAATTAACAAAGCCAATAGATCAGAAGGCGGATTTAAAGCCGGTAAATTGACATAAGGGAACAACCATATCCCGATGGAAAATATTACAGCAGCCTGCAGCAGGGTTACTGCCAGGTAGGTGATCTGCTTGGATATTAAAGCCACATGATAACTGGTGGGCAATGTTTTTAAACGGATATAACTGCCGCTCACTTTTTCACGCACTACACTGCCTCCTAATGACATGATAACAAAAAACATGGCAAAAATGGTCCATGCCGGCACATTATGTTGTGTGGCATTGGGGGTAATACGCGTGCCGTCTTTTGAAACCGGGATCTCATTTATAGGTGTCCGGTTATTCAGCATTTCGTTCTCCAGTTTTTCAGGCAGTTGTTTTTCGTTAATGGAGAAATAGAGGGTTCTTAATGTTTCCCGGCTCTCAACCATTTGCAATGCGCTTTGTAAAGCTCCTTTAACAGATAGCCTTAAGGACTCCTGTAAAACAGGATTATAATATAAAGTAAGCGGGTCAACATCACCCACCTGATTTTTTAGCGTATCGCCCTGAAGGCCAAAACTGGTTAAAGCCTTGCCCGCCACACTTTTTGATTTAGCTGATACTTTTGCCGAAAAATTTGCAGGAATAACAATACTCAGCATGGCATCCGTATTTTGCATAGCATTGGCTATTTTGTTTTCGTTTTTAGGTATTTGAGATACCTTGAACATGCCTATTGCACCTATAGCTTTTATCATCTGTATACTCGATTGCCCGGTATCTTTATTACAGATTAAAATAGGCAGCCTGTTTTTACTGACTAACTGGAAAGTGCTGTTTTGTATACTGGTTACTACTACAACCAAAATAATGGGCATAACAAACATTAAGGATATACCTACCTTATCCCGAAGCAGAACCCGTATGTCCTTTCTTATAGTCGCCCAAAGTTTAAACATCAATCTCTTAACTCCTTACCCGTTAAGTTTATAAATAAAGCTTCCAGGCTGTCATAGCTATGTTCTTTTAGTAAGGTATTCATATTGCCCTGCGCAATGATATGTCCATCATCAAGTAAAGCCACTTGTTCACATAACCCCTCGGCCTCGCTTAACTGATGCGAAGTGTAAACTAACGTAGTTCCGTTCTTGTTTAGTTCTTGTAAATAATCAATAATGGCATGCCGGGTTTGCACATCAACACCTACTGTAGGCTCATCTAAAAATAAAATGGCCGGGTTATGTATTACGCCTATGGCCAGGTTAACCCGCCTTTTCATTCCACCCGAAAATTTTTGTACCTGTTTATTGCGTACATCATCTAATCCTAATATCTGCAATAGCTCGTCTGTACGGTGTTTGATTTCCTGTTTGGTTAGGCCAGACCAGGCACCAAAAAATTCCAGGTTCTCAGCAGGGGATAATTCCTGGTAAAAAGAAAAATCCTGAGGCACAAAACCAAACAGTTTATTTACCTCATTCTTTTGGCTGCCCGTTTCATAACCTAATATGGTAATGCTGCCTTCATCAACTGGTAATACACCAGTCATCAGGTTCATTAAGGTGGTTTTGCCCGCACCATTGGGCCCAAACAAACCAAACCGTTCACCTTTAGCAATCTTTAAATTAAACTTAGAAAATGACACTTCAGCATTATCCGGGTACCGGAATCCCATATCTGTAATATTTACCGCGAAAGGATCCTTTAATGCCATTTCAATTTTTTAGTGCTGTAAAAGCTTCTTTCTCTATTTCGGCAATTTCAAGTAAATAGTTGCCCATTACATTAAAATCTTCCTGGGTGCCAATCCGGCCTTTATAAATACCTGCCGCTTGTACGGCTGCCGTACGCCATAAATCGCCGGATTGGGTAAATTGTTTAGAAATTTCCAGC